>NZ_ALPM01000034.1:51454-68251 GCF_000294595.1 Arthrobacter sp. TB 23
CCCGCCGTCGTGATTCGACCATTCCCATGGAGGCAAGGACACGCAGCACCTCGCGGATGACCGAGCGGGAGACGCCGTAGCGCTCCTCGAGCTCTTCGATCCGCATCACCGATCCGGCGGCCCATTCGCCGGCCCCGATCGCCAGTCCCATCTGGTCAACCACTGACGCATGCAGGCCAGAGGGCATGGCACCGGTGGAATGGGGTTCAGTTGGCTGCATGAAGTGAAGCGTATCAAGAGCATCCCATTTGAGTAACGGGGTTGCATAAGTATGATCTTTGTCACTAATATCGTGGCTATTAGCAGATGTAAACCGATCATCTACTCCTGGCCCCGACTATTGCGGGTGTCCTCAACGAAGAGAACTGGAGCAACAGTGCAACGCAAAACTATGCGGGTAGCCGGACTGGCATTGACGGCATTGCTGGGCGGAACCCTTGCAGCATGCGGCGGAGGCGGCGGCGACGGCGAAGCGTCCGACACTCTGCGGGTCACCCTCGCCAACCATGTGTGGACCGAAAAGATCATCGAGGCCATCCCTGAATTTGAGGAAGAGACCGGTCTGACGGTTGAGCTGACGCAGCTCGGCGAAGACCAGCTGTCGGCCCAGTACAACGTGCAGCTCAACGCTGGGACCGATGAGATCGACGTGATGATGTACCGGCCACTGCAGGAAGGCAAGCTGTTCGCCCAGAACGGCTACCTGGCGGATCTGACCGAACGCGTCGAATCCAACGCAGACTGGGAATGGTCTGACTTCCAGAGCGGACCCGTCGACTCCACCACGTTCGAGGACAAGGTTGTGGGCATTCCCACGATCACCGAGCGCGAGGTGCTGTACTACCGCACCGACCTCCTCGAGGCTGCAGGCCTTGAGGTCCCGGAGACTCTCGAAGAGCTGGAAGCCGCCGCGAAGCAGATCAGCGAAGAGAACCCAGACGTCGCAGGCTTCGTCGCCCGCACCGGCAAGTCACCGGCCGTCACCCAGTTCTCCAGCTTCCTCTACAGCTTCGGCGGCGACTTCATCGATGAGGAAGGCAACTCAGCCATCGCCTCACCGGAAGCCAAGGAAGCCTACGAGTACTACGGCCGCATGATCAACGAATACGGTCCAGAGAATGTCAGCACCGACATGAGCTGGCCCGAAGCCATGGCCATCTTCACCCAGGGCGGTGCAGCCTTCTACACCGAGGCTGACAGCCTCTATCAGAACGCCACCGACCCCGCGAACTCACAGGTTGCCGAGAACGTCGGCTTCGCACCACTGCCTGCGGGTCCGGCCGGTTCCAAGCCCTACAACGTGCCATCGTGGGGCCTCGGCATCAACGAGGCGTCGAAGAACCAGGACAACGCCTGGAAGTTCCTCGAATGGGCCACCAGCAAGGAAATGGTTCTCGAAATCCAGCAGGAAGGCGTCCCGGGACCGCGTACCTCGGTCTGGGCCGACCCTGAAGGCACCTCGACCTACCCCGAGGATCTTGCTGCCGCCATCGAAGCCAGCGCCGAAAACGGCGTCGGCTACGACCGCCCGCTCGTCATCAACGTCGCTGAAGCCCGT
Organism: Arthrobacter sp. TB 23; assembly: GCF_000294595.1. Lineage (NCBI taxonomy): Bacteria > Bacillati > Actinomycetota > Actinomycetes > Micrococcales > Micrococcaceae > Arthrobacter > Arthrobacter sp. TB 23. The sequence continues at coordinate 53,013 of NZ_ALPM01000034.1, forward strand.
GAAGTGGTGGGCGATCCGATCGTGATCGGCATCACCGGCGGCGACGTCGACGCGGCAGCCGATGCAGCGAGCGAATCCTTCCAGGCCTTCCTGGATGACGAACGCGAATAGTGTTCGACGGCGGCTCCCGTAGCCGCCCTGCGATGCGGCGCCGCCCGGCGGAGACAACCTCCGCTGGGCGGCGCAACCACCGGCCCCGCTGACCGGCCGGCCGCTTCACCCGGCCGCCTCACCCTGCCGCTTCACCCTGACGCGCTCCACCCATCACCTTTGCAACCATTGCCATTAGCGCACCAAGGACGTTGACCATGACTGTCGCCTCCCCACCGAGGATCAACCCGCCGAAGGACCGCAGGCCGGGGAACACCCACTACAAGGCCTACTCCGACTGGGCCAACAACCACCGGAAGTGGTTGTTCGCGGCGCCGGCCATGATCTTCGTCGGCATCCTCATCATCTTCCCGCTCGGCTGGACCATGTACCTGAGCCTGACCGACTCCTCAGGGTCGGTCCGCGCCGAATCCGAGTTCATCGGGTTCGCCAACTACGGTGAAGTGCTCACCGACACTGAACGCTTCTGGCCCGCCGTCGGGCGCACCTTCGCCTTCACCTCCGTGGCCCTCGCCGTCCAGATGATCCTGGGCATGTGCATCGCACTCCTGCTGTGGCGCCCGTTCAAGGGCGAAAAATGGGTCCGGGTGGCCATCCTCCTGCCCCTGGTCGCCACCCCGGTCGCCGTCGGCATGATGTGGCGGCTGATCTTCGACCCCAACATCGGGTTCGCCAACCAGGTGCTCGGCTTTGTGGGCATTCCGCCCCAGCCCTGGCTCTCCGGTCAGGCGACCGCGCTACCCACAGTGATTTTCATTGACATCTGGCAGTGGACCCCCATGGTGGTCATCATCCTGCTTGCCGGCCTCACCTCCCTCTCCGAGGAGCCGGACGAAGCGGCCCGGATCGACGGCGCCAACGCGTGGCAGCGGTTCCGCTACGTCACCGTCCCCCTGCTGATGCCGACCATCATTGTGGCGGTCCTCCTGCGCAGCATCGACGCGCTCAAAACCTTTGACCTGCTGTACGCCACCAAGGGGCGCGGCGGTGGATCCTTCAACGAGGTGGAGACGCTGAATATCTACGCCTACGGGCTCAGCTTCGACTACAACGACTACGGGTTGTCTTCAACCGTCCTGATCCTCTTCTTCCTCATCATCATCGCGGCCATGTGGGTTCTGACCCGGCGCCGGAAGGACGTGTAGCTCATGAGCACGATCGCCCCCAACCTCAGCCAGGGCAGCATCAAGCCCACCGGCATTCCCGCGCGCCGGAAGAAACCACTTCGCCGGCAGGGCTACAAGATCTTCCGCGTTGTCGCCCTGACCCTCGTGGTCCTCGCGTTCATCGCCCCGCTGGTCTGGATGTTCCTGGCGTCGCTGAAGACCAACGTCGACATCTACGACGCCAGCAAGACCCTGATCTTCACCCCCACCACCGCCAACTACGAGACGGTGCTGGGCCGCAACAACTACTTCTCGTTCGTGTTCAACAGCTTCTGGGTGGCGTTCGCGTCGACGGCGCTATCCCTGATTATCGGCGTCCCGGCGGCCTATTCAATGAGCCGGTTCGCGATGCGCCGTTCAGCGCTGGTGGTGCTGATGGCACGCATCATCCCGGGCGTGAGCCTGCTGGTGCCCTGGTACTACGTGTTCTCCAACCTGTCCCTGGTGGGCGGATACGGGGTGCTGATCCTCTCGCACATGTTCGTGGCCCTGCCGCTGATCGTGTACATCATGATGTCCTACTACGATTCGATGCCCCTCGAACTCGAGGAAGCGGCCCGGGTGGATGGACTCACCCACATCGGCGCCTTCCTGCGGATCACGCTGCCCCTGTCCATCGGCGGCGTGGCAACGGCCGGAATCCTGTCCTTCATCTTCTCGTGGAACAACTTCATGTTCGCCCTGGTGCTTTCCGGCGCCGAGACGAAGACCCTGCCGGTGGCCATCTTCAACTTCGTGGCCTACGCCAGCATCGACTGGGGAGGCCTGATGGCCGCTTCCGTGGTGGTCACTATCCCGATCATGGTGATCGCGCTGTTCACCCAGAAGTACATCGTTTCCGGCCTGACCGCCGGCGCGACCAAAGGCTAGGTCATGGCAGACTCAAAAACCCCGCCAATCGTGGTCATGGGGGTGCAGGGTTCTGGCAAAAGCACCATCGGGTCGCTGCTCGCTGAACGCCTCGGCGTCGCCTTCGTTGACGGCGATGACCTGCACCCGGTGGACAACAAAACCCTGATGGCCGCGGGGACGCCCCTCACCGACGACAACCGGCTTCCCTGGCTACATACCGTCGGTGAGGTGCTCGCCGAAGGCCGGAAAGCCGGCGTCGTCGTCGCCTGTTCGGCTCTCAAACTCGCGTACCGGGACCTGCTCCGCGGTCACGTCCCGGAACTGGTGGTGGTGCACCCGCACGGCACCATTGAACTGGTGGCCGCACGGATCTCCGCGCGGGAACACGAGTACATGCCCCCGTCGCTGCTTGCCTCCCAGTACGAGAGCCTGCAGACCCTTGGCGACGACGAACGCGGCCTGACCGTCGACCTGTCCCTCCCACCACAGGCAATGGTTGATCACATTGTCGCGTTCCTCTCCGAAAGCAATATTCATGCGCATTAGCAGGATCGAAACCTTCCTCGTGCCACCGCGGTGGCTGTTCGTCAGGGTGGAAACCGACAGCGGGATTGTCGGCTGGGGCGAACCGGTGGTGGAGGGTCGCTCCGAGACGGTGCGGACCGCCGTCGAGCAGCTCTCCGAGTTGCTGATCGGCGCCGACCCGCTCCGGATTGAGGACCACTGGCAGGTCATGACGAAGGGCTCCTTCTATCGTGGCGGTGCCATCCTGGCCAGCGCCGTCGCCGGGTTGGACCAGGCACTGTGGGACATTGCCGGGAAATCGCTCGGCGTGCCAGTGCACCAGTTGCTCGGAGGGCATGTCCGAGACCGGATCAGGATGTACGGCTGGGTGGGCGGCGATGAACCCGCCGAGGTGGCTGACTCCATCTCCGCCCAGCTCGAGGTGGGACTGACCGCCGTGAAGATGAATGCCAGCGGCCGGATGAGCCCACTCGGCAGCGTCGCAGAAATCGACGCAGTGGTGGAGCGCGTCGCCGCTGCCCGCGAGGTGCTCGGCCCGCACCGGGACGTCGCCGTCGACTTCCATGGGCGGTTCACCCTGGCCAACACGCGGCGGGTTGCACCGCTGCTGGAACCGTTGCACCCCTTTTTCCTGGAGGAGCCGACGGTGCCGGAAAATTCGCACCTGATCGGTGGGCTGACCAGTTCCACGAGCATCCCCATCGCCACCGGGGAGCGGCTCTACAACCGGCAGGAGTTCCTCCCTGTGTTGCAGGCGGGCATCGCCGTCGCGCAACCGGACCTCTCGCATGCCGGTGGCATCACCGAGGTCCGCAAGATCGCCTCCCTCGCCGAGGTCTACGACGTCCAGCTCGCGCCGCACTGCCCGCTGGGTCCGCTGGCGCTCGCCGCCTGCCTCCAGGTGGGCTTCGCGACCACCAACTTCCTGATCCAGGAACAGAGCATCGGCATCCACTACAACCAGGGCGCCGAAGTGCTCGACTATGTCCTCGACAAGACCCCGCTGAAGTTCGTGGACGGCCACGTGGAGCGCCTTACCGGTCCGGGTCTGGGCATCGAAATCGATGAAGCAGCCGTCCGGCGGGCAGACAAGAGCGGCCACGCCTGGCGTTCACCCGTATGGCGGCACGACGACGGCTCCTACGCCGAGTGGTAAACCGGCCTTCCAGCCCTACGAAAGGACCACCCATGTCTGACTTTCTTGACGGACTCAGCAGCTCCCGCTTGCTGGCCATCATCCGCGGTACCGACCGGGATGCCTCAATCCGTGCCGCCGTAGCCCTGGTCGACGAGGGGGTCCGCTACCTCGAGGTGTCCCTGAACACCCCCGACGCCGTCCACGTCATTGCCGCGGTGCGTCAGGAGGTGGGGGACCGGGCGACCGTCGGTGCCGGCACGGTCCTGACCGCCGACGACGCCGGGCGGGTCGCCGCTGCCGGTGGACAGTTCATCGTGACTCCTGCGGTCTCCGCATCAGTCGCCGCGGGCGTCAGGGCCCAGCTGCCGGTCATTGCCGGCGCACTGACCCCCACCGAGGTGTACTCGGCAATGGATCAGGGAGCCACTGCGATCAAACTCTTCCCCGCCTCACTTGGCGGGCCCCGCTTCCTCTCGGCCCTGCGCGACCCGTTCCCGGCCATTCCGTTTGTGCCGGTCGGCGGAGTGGACGAGGCAGCAGCCGCCGATTACCTCGCCCGCGGCGCCGTTGCCGTCGGCGTCGGCTCACCGTTGGTGGGGGACTCGGCGTCGGGCGGCGACCTGACCGAACTGCGGCAGCGCGCCCGGCGGTACCTGGAACTCGCGGCGGCGGTCGCCGGATGAGTGCGGATGCTCACAGGGGTCCAGCGGGGAGTGGCCCGGTTCCTGGTGAAGGAGCGGTGGGAGGTAGTCCTTCGGGAAACGTGCATGCATTGCATGCATCGCAGGCACAATTCGAATGTGAAAGTGCATGCACTGCATGCAATGCATGCGCCTTAAAAATCGAGGTAGTCACCTTCGGCGAAACCATGGCGTCGATCCGGGCTGCGGGCTTGCTGCGTGCCGGGGGCGCGATGACCATGTCGCTCGGCGGCGCTGAAACCAACGTTGCCATCGGGCTCGCCCGGCTCGGCCACCGGGTCAGCTGGGTGGGCAGGCTCGGAGCCGACGAAGTGGGGACCTTCGCATTGCGGACCCTGCGCGCCGAGGCCGTGGTGACCGACGGCGTCGTCGTCGACCCCAGGCGCCCCACCGGTCTGATGCTGCTGGAGCGGCGGATCGCTGATGTGTCGCGGGCCGCCTACTACCGGGCGAATTCGGCCGGTTCGGCGCTCTGCAGCGATGACTTGCGGGCGGCGCTGGAAGGCAACCCGCGGGTCCTGCACCTCACCGGTATTACCCCCGCGCTCTCCGTGTCCGCGGCTGAAGCCACCCTGTGGGCGGCGGGTGAAGCGAAACGTCGGGGCATCCTGGTGAGCTTCGACGTCAACTATCGGGCGAAACTGTGGGCCGTCTCCGAGGCTTCGGCGGTACTTGGCCCGCTGGTTGACCTGGCGGACATCGTCATCGCTTCCGACGACGAGCTGGCCCTCGTGGCCCCCAGCGTTTCGGAAGCCGAAGCCGTGGCGGGCCTGCACGTGCGCGGGGTGCGAGACGTCGTCGTTAAGCGCGGTGCGGCTGGTGCCTCGACTTTCACCGCGGGGGAGCGGCCGGTGCACCAGAGCGCGATCCCGGTGCCGGTGGTGGACACGGTGGGGGCTGGCGATGCGTTCACGGCCGGGTATCTCTCAGCGTTGCTCGATGGGGAGCCAACCGCCGGGCGACTGATGCGCGGGGCGACGCTCGGCGCGTTTGCTGTTTCCGGGTCGGGCGACTGGGAGAACCTGCCGTATCGCAGCGAACTTGCCCTGACCGCCCAATCGGCAGGCAGCACGATCCGCTAGTCGGCCCAATTCGTTTATCTGAAGTTCGTAGCAAGGAGACGTAAGTGAAAATCAAGAGCGCAGAAGTGATCGTGTCGAGTCCGGATCGGAACTTCGTCACTCTCCAGATCACCACCGAGGATGGCCTGACCGGGCTTGGCGACGCCACGTTGAATGGGCGTGAGCTGGCCGCCGCTGCGTATCTGGAACACCACGTGGTGCCGCTGCTGATTGGACGGGACGCGCACCGGATTGAGGACACCTGGCAGTTCCTCTACCGCGGAGCTTACTGGCGCCGGGGGCCGGTGACCATGGCGGCGATCGCAGCCGTCGACGTCGCGCTCTGGGATATCAAAGCCAAAGCCGCTGGCATGCCGCTGTACCAACTGCTCGGCGGCGCGTCACGGGACGGCATCCGTGCCTACGGCCACGCCAGCGGGCGGGACATCCCCGAGATCCTCGACTCCGTCCGGGAACACCTTGAGCTGGGATACAAGGCGATCCGGATCCAGACCGCCGTGCCGGGCATCGATGCCGTGTACGGGGTGGCAGCCCAGCCGAGTGCCGGGGGAACCCGCTACGACTACGAGCCGGCGCAGCGCGCGGCCCTTCCCGCCGAGGAGGACTGGGACACCCGCGCCTACCTGAGGCATATCCCCACCGTGTTCGAGGCGGTGCGCAACGAGTTCGGACCGGAACTGCCGCTGCTGCACGACGGCCACCACCGGATGACGCCGATCGAGGCGGCCCGCCTGGGCAAGTCGCTGGAACCGTATGACCTGTTCTGGCTGGAGGACTGCACCCCGGCGGAGAACCAGGATGCGCTGCGGCTGGTCCGGCAGCACACCACCACGCCGCTGGCCATCGGGGAGGTGTTCAACACCGTGTTCGATTACCAGACCCTGATCCGCGAGCAGCTGATTGACTACGTTCGCTCGGCAGTCACCCACACCGGGGGAATCAGTGCGATGAAGAAGATCCTCGACTTTGCGGCCCAATACCAGATCAAGTCGGGCATCCACGGGCCCACCGACATCTCGCCGGTGGGGATGGCCGCGGCCCTGCACCTGGACTTGGCTATCCACAACTTCGGCATCCAGGAGTACATGCGGCACGGCGATCTCACCAACGAGGTGTTTCAGCAGTCCTTCTCCTTTAAGGACGGCTACCTGCACCCGGGCGAGCAGCCGGGACTCGGCGTCGAACTCGATCTGGACGCTGCAGCGGCCCATCCATACACCCCCGCCTACCTGCCGTTCAACCGGCTCAAGGACGGGACCATTCACGACTGGTAAAGCCCCGATCGTGTGGGTGGCAACGACCCGGGCGGTGGTTCCTCGACAGGCCTTCGCGCCATCGAGGTTCCGTCCCGGATCGCCGCCGGTCTAGGCGGGGTACGCCGCTTGCAGCTCGCGCATGCTCCGCGTCCCGCACTGTTCGAGGGATGGTAGGAGACCGACTACGCCATCCAGGTCCTGATGCTTCAGTCTGGTTTTCAGCACGCCCGCCAAGGCGGCGAGCTGGAGAAGTCCCAGCATTCTGCTGGAGCTTTCGATACTGAGGATGACATCCATCAGGAGACGCTCATCCCGATCTTCGGCGGCCCGACTGAGTCGGTAGAACCGTTGATCCCACATGCCGATCGAAATCTGGACGAAGGCGTTGCAGGCTTCAGGGTTCTCGAGCTCACGCTCCAGGTCCTTGAGTGTCCCCGGGGAATAGAGAGGCAGAGATTCGATGGCGTAGTCGATCATAGTGTCCTGTCTTCCCGTGGGATTTCAGGCTAGGAGGACACGGCGGTGATGTAACGCGTGCCGACTACTCGATTATGGGCTGGCGATACGCGAACGGTCCTTCATTCCTACCCGCCCTTTATGCAGGCAGGGCCGTCAGGTGTTTACCAGGCCACCGTTGGCCCCTATGATCAGATCAGAGGTCTAACTGGGGGTCAAAAGGGATGATGAAGAAAAATCGGAAAGTCGACGGGCCGGCAGCGGACCAGCCCGATTCAGCGGCGTCTTCCCCCAGCGCAACCAAAGGAAAATCGGTGAGCTGGCCCAGCCGCCGCCGATCGAGCACTCAGAATCGGGCAACGGATGCGAACGGTGAGTTACGCCGTCTCGCGGCCCGGCGGTGGGACTCGCTCACCAAGCTAGGGCGCCGCCAGCACCCCGGGCAGTCTGAGGAGCCCCGGTAGCTCAGCGGACGGGAACACACCAACGGCTAACCGGCCAGTTTGGCGAGCACCCCGCCCGCGTGGCGCCGAGCGTCGGGACTGCCCAACTGCAGGGTCAAAGCCGACCCAGCCGCCAGGACGGCGTCGACCACGGGTAGGCCGTACCGCCGGCGAAGTTCGCGCGAGACCCCCATGCTGGTCAGCCCAGTGCAGGCCTGCAGGATGACGTCGGCGCCCTCGTCAACCAGCCGCTCCGCCGCGAGATAGGTTTCGTAAACCCCGGACGGCGTGAGTAGATCCTGGGTGTGGGTGACGCCGTCGGGCGCCTGAACCGAATGCAATTGCTCACCCAGCACCCGGGCAACGGCGAGCGGCGGTTCTGTGCTGAGCGCGAGCACACCAATCCGGGAGCCCAGGGCAAGGGCAGCGGCCGCCCCTGCAGAGCCGGCGCCCACCACCGGAATATCAACGAGGCTGCGTACGTCCTCCAGCCCGGGATCGGAGGAACAACTGATCATGATGCCGTCAACGTGGGGTGCCAGGTCGGCTGCGAGAGCCATGACCTTGGGGGACGCGAAATCGTGAGTCAACTGGTCGTGGACGCCTTCCGGCTGGTCGTGGACCGCTCGCGAAACAACTTCCACACCGAACGCGTCGCGGACCGCGCGACCGTGGATGTTCAACAGTCGGGGATCACTCGAAGTAAGAACCCTGATTAGGCCGACCGCGGCCCGCGACGAGCGGGTGTGGAACACGGTGTTGCACGCGCCGACCCTGCGTGCGATCACCCAACGGCAACTGGTCGCCGCCTTCGCCAAGGCCGCGGGCGTGCCGACCCCCAACGTCGTCGCAGTGCCGGGCTGGTTTGTTCGGGTACTCGGACGGGTGCAGCCCTTGATGCGCGAGCTGACGGAACTGCTGTACCAGACGGAGCACCCCTTCATTATGGATTCCACAGCGTCGGAGCAGCGGTTGGGGCTGGCCCCCACCCCGTTGCCTGAAGCAGCGGCGGCAACGGTCAACTGGTGGCGGGACAGATCCGTTGCCGGGCGCCGTTAGAGAGTGAGACCGCTTCGGTGGGGTAGGTGGCGGATGCTCGTAGTCTGGCCCTGCACTACGAATGATGCAAGGATCCCGGCCCGCCCCGGGCCGCCTCAGAGGAGCTTGTCCAACCGCCGTCGGGCGCTGTCCACGGCGCGCTGCGCATCCCGGACGGCGCGGACCGCGGCCGACTGTTCCTGTTCGGCGTCGTCGATCTGGTGGTCGAGTGACTTGAGGTCTGCCCTCAACTCGGCGAGACGGTGCTGCAGGTCCTCAATCTCTGTGGACAACCCGGTACGGCGGTCCTGGAACTTGTCGATCCTGCGTTCCGCGTCCTCGGCGTCGTCGTCGGCCTCCGCCAGAGTGCGCTCGGCGTCCTCCAGTGCGGTGCGCGCGCTGTCGATGCGCTCCTCGTCGACCCCGTTCTCTCCGGCGGTGATCTTCCCAACCCCGGCCCTGCCGGTGGCGGTGGTGGCCTGCTCAAACGGCCCTCCCACAGCACCTTCGAGGTCGACGGCGTCCCAGCCGCTGGCGCTCAGGACGCGTAGGAGCCGCCCGGTGGACACCGCGGCGGCGGCATCCGCGTCGGTCATGGCGGCACGGAACGTCTGCTCCACTTCGGCTGCGACCGTGGCGCTGACACTATGGCCGAGTTCTTTCGCGAGCGAGAGGCCCACTGTGCCCAGCCCGCTGAGTAGCCGCTGCCGCTGCTGTCCGAGTTCCTTCATCCGTTTCTGATCTAGCTCTTCCTGGGCATTGCGCAGAACTATCCCAAGCTCAAGGGCCTCGTCAACGGCGTCCCGGCGGTGCTGGACGAGCATGTTGACCAGCCACGCTGCCATCGAAGGTTTGGGGAGCCGCCTGATCTGACCGGATAGCAGCTTGTCATCGGCGCTTTTCGCCCGCGCGTTGCGTTCGGCGGTGAACTCTTCGAGGGGGAGGGCATACAGGTGAGCGGCAGCCTCGGTCAGGGGGTGTTCGGATTGCTTCCGATCGCTCACGGTGTCCTTCCTCAGCGCGGGTGGGTTTGGCCCCAATGTAACCGTGGTGATCTACCTCTCACAATTGCCGCTACCATTCCTCTAGAGGAATTGATCTGGGGAAACGGATCGCCCACCGTAAGACTGGGCCGCCAAACGTTCGTTGGCGTGCGACATCGGCGTAACGAAGCACACTAGGGGATGAGTTCAATGGCGACCAAATGGGAACCTCGGTTCGAGGGCGAGGTATTGCCCGAGTCGCTGTTTGCGCAGGCTCACGCAGCTACCTCCGAGGTCACACTGATCACCGATGCCAGCCAGAACATCGTCCACGTCTCGCAGTTCTTCACCACTATCACTGGATACAGCCCTGAGGATGTGGTGGGGCTGAACTGCCGGTTGCTGCAGGGGCCTGGATCTGATCCTGAGACCAAACGCGTCATGAGGACGGCACTGGCCGCAGGGGAGCCCTTCCGCGGGGAAATCCTTAACTACCGCAAGGACGGGTCAGCATTTTGGAATGACCTGAGCGTGGTCCCGCTGCGCGACGCCGACGGTCGGGTCGCCCACTATGCCAGCGTCCAACGGGACATCAACACCCGGATTGCCCTGAACGAGCAACTGCGGTTTCAGGCGATGCATGATCCGGTGACAGGGCTGCCAAACCGGGTGGCGCTCACCGAACGGTTCCAGGACGTGTTCGCTAGGGGCGACCACACCAAGGTCACGGCAGCCGTAGGCATGATCGACCTTGACGACTTCCGCGCCGTCAACAACGCATTCGGCCACGAAGCCGGGGACCACGTCCTTAAAGAATGGGCTGTGCGCATGCAGGCCATATTGCGCGACGGCGATTTTCTCGGCCGGATGGGCGGCGACGAATTCATTCTCCTGGTGAAGGACATTGACCGCGCGGCGGCGCCGGTAGTGCTCGCTGGAATCCTGGATTCGCTGCACGATGCGGTTGAACGGCCGTTCAACGTCAATGGGAGAAGCATCAGGGTGGGGATGAGCATGGGGCTCGCGTTGTATCCCCGCGATGGGTGCGACATGGCGTCGTTGCTGCGGAATGCCGATGAAGCGTTGTATCAGTCGAAGAAGTTGAAGAGCAACCGTGACCGGTGGTGGACGCTGGCTGCTGCTGAGCCGGAGGCCGGATTGGGGTCCGACCTGAATTATCTGGCAGCGGGCGTGGCTGGCGTCGGCGGGCGGCCTGATAGCAGCGTCATCGCCAGTTACCGGGAGCGGCTGCACTCAGGGGGGCTCGAGGCGTTCATGCAACCGGTGGTTGACCTCCGAGATGGGTCGGTGCACCTGTTTGAGGCGTTGGCCCGGCTGCGGATGGCCGACGGGCGGATTGCTTCGCCCGGCGAGTTCCTTCCCTATCTGACCAAAAATGAGCTTGACCTGCTCTTTGTCGGGATGCTCGATCAGGCGCTCGGCTGGGTCGCCACTTGGGATGAGGAAGGCCTGCAGGCAAACATTTCGGTGAACCTCCCCCCAAGCACCCTTCTGAATCCAGATTGTCTCACTCTGGTGCGGGACGCGCTGGAGCGCCATAACATTGCCGCGGCCCGATTGGGTCTCGAGTTGCTTGAATCCCAGACCCTGGAGTGGGAGGTGCAGCGCGATGCCCTGGATCAGCTGGTGGGCCTTGGCGTTGGACTGGCGATGGATGACCTCGGTGCCGGCCACAGCAGCCTGAAACGGCTGTCGGTGCTCCCTTTCAACGCTATCAAGCTGGATCGCGAGCTTCTCACCGAGATCCGCAGGAAGCCCGTGGAGACGCTGAGCATGATTGCGTCCCTCATCCAGATGGGTCGTGATTTTGAAATGAACGTCGCCATTGAGGGGCTGGAGGATCTCGGGATCACCGAGGCCGCCGTTGTCCTCGGCGCTCCGCTGGGGCAGGGATACTACTTCACCCGGCCGCTGCCTGCCGTGGAGGCTGCCGCCTGGGCACGTGGCTTCACCCTTGACGTGCAGCCGAATGCGCCGCGCACTTACCTCGGTGGGTTGGCCTACCACTGGCAGTTCGCCCGGCTGGGTGCACCGCATCCGCGTCCGCTGGCAGCCTGCCCGCTTACCGGGCTCCTCGATGACAGTCCTGCCAGCGAGGATGTGATGCGCTGGCACGCTCTGCAGCACGATCCCGAGGCCACCCACCCCTCGGCGGGCCGCCTGCTGATGGACTGGCTGGTGCAGCAGATCCGACGCAAAGGAGCGGAAACCGTCGGGGTTTTCACCCCGGTGTAGCGCCCACTTATATATGAAGCCTGCTTAGTATTACGTGTAGGCTGACAGGGTAGCGACAGGAACTCTGCGCTACCCGAGTGTCTGGAGCAATCGATGTCTGAGCAGAATTCCCCCATCACCAACCCCCCTATTCCTGGTGCGCCGTCGGTTGCGGCGCCGAGCCTGGCGGAGCCGGTGGAACCTCGCGAGCCGCTCCCGCCCAAGCCCGATCAGGATGCGCCCGAGACTGTGTCACCGACCGGTACCCCCACCGGCGCTGCCAAGACCGTCAATTCGCAGAGCGGTCGGTTCCTCACCACTGCGCAGGGCGCCCGGGTCGCCGATACCGATCACTCCCTCAAGGCGGGTCCACGTGGGCCGGTCCTGCTCCAGGACCACCATCTGCGTGAAAAGATCACCCACTTCGACCACGAGCGCATCCCCGAGCGTGTCGTCCACGCCCGCGGGGCTGGCGCTCACGGAACCTTTGTGGCCAACGGTGCCGCAGCAGGAGTCACGAAGGCTGGCTTCCTCGCCAAGGACGTCGAGACGCCAGTCTTCGTGCGATTCTCCACGGTGCTCGGCTCACGCGGTTCGGCTGACGCGGTGCGTGACACCCGTGGCTTCGCCACCAAGTTCTACACCGATGAGGGCACCTACGACCTCGTGGGAAACAACATCCCGGTGTTCTTCATCCAGGACTCGATCAAGTTTCCCGACGTCGTCCACGCTGCTAAGCCGCACCCGGACCGTGAAATCCCCCAGGCCCAAAGCGCCCACGACACGTTCTGGGATTTTGTCTCCCTGCACAGTGAAGCGCAGGCGCACACCATGTGGAACATGTCCGATCGCGGCATTCCCCGCTCCTACCGGACGATGGAAGGCTTCGGCGTCCACACCTTCCGGCTGCAGAACGCAGCAGGCGAAACCACCCTGGTGAAAATCCACTGGAAGCCGAAACAGGGCGTCCACTCCCTGGTATGGGAAGAAGCCCAGATCATCAACGGGATGGACCCCGACTTCCACCGCCGCGACCTGGCGGATTCCATTGAGGCCGGTGCCTTCCCGCAGTGGGACCTGGGCATCCAGACCTTCCCGGACACCGAAGACGAGATGTTCGAGGGAATCGACCTGCTCGACCCCACCAAGTTTGTCCCCGAAGAGTTGGCTCCCGTGCAGATCATCGGAACGATGACACTGAACGCAAATCCGACCAACTACTTCGCTGAGACCGAGCAGATCGCGTTCCACCCGGGTCACCTGGTGCCGGGCATCGACGTCACGAATGATCCCCTGCTGCAGGGTCGGCTGTTCTCCTACATCGATACCCAGATCAGCCGGCTCGGTGGACCAAACTTCGCCCAGCTGCCGATCAACCGGCCGCACGCTCCCGTCAATGACATGCTCCGCGACGGCATGCACCAGACCGCAGTCCATGGGGGAGTGGCGCCGTACCGGCCGAACTCGCTCGACGGCGGTTGCCCGTTCCTCGCCGGTGAGGACATGAGCGCCTACATTGACGTGCCGCAGGAGCTTCCGGCGTCGCGCAAGGTACGCGAGAATCCGGCCACGTTCGAAGATCACTTCAGCCAGGTGCGGATGTTCTTCAAGTCCCTCACCCCGCTGGAACAGGATCACGTCATCTCCGCGTACACCTTCGAACTGGGAAAAGTGTACGAAGAGAACCTGCGCGTCCGGCAGCTGCAGAACCTGGCCAACATCGACGAGCGTCTGTGCGCCGAGGTGGCCAACGGTCTCGGCCTGGCAGCACCCGCACCCATCGAACAGGTCGAGGATCATGAGCCGAGCCCCACGGTTTCGCAGCTCGGCGGCACCTGGCCTGTTGAGGGCCGGATCATCGGTGTGATCGCTGACGCCAACAGCGACGTCACCGCCGTCGCCAGGCTCAGCTCACTGATCAACGACGCCGGAATGGTTCCGTTGATCATCGCTCCCAAGGGCGGCAAGCTCGACGGTGGACTGGTGGTCCAGCGGACCTACCTCACCGCCCGATCCACCGAGTTCGACGCGCTGATCGTGGCCGGCGCAGCAACCCCGGGCGACGACGCTGCCAATAGCCGGGACGCCAAGGCCGGGTCACCGGGCGTGACTATCGACCCCCGTGTCGCACTGCTCCTCTCCGAGGCGTTCAGGCATTCGAAGGCCATCGGCGGCGTCGGCGACGTGGCCTCGGTGTTGCAGGCAAGCGCCATCAGCCCCGAGGCGCCAGGCGTCGTCGTCGGCGACGCGACGCCTGTGCTCACCACGCTGACCGAGCTGCTGTCCAAGCACCGGGTCTGGGACCGCTTCCCGGTTCCCGCAAAGTAAATAGGTTAAAGACAACTGACCGCCGGGGGAGACCCCGGCGGTCAGTTGTCTTTAACCCCGACCCCTCCGCCGAGAAGTTAGAGTAGCTGCATGTTTGAGGCTTTTACGGAATTCGCGACGACGGTTGACGGCGTCGACATTGCGGGCAGGATCTCCCGCCCCACGGATGACCCCAAGCCGGCGCTGCTGCTGTTGCACGGGCATCCCGAATCTCACCTGATGTGGCACAAGATTGCCGACCGGCTGACCGAGCGCTACACCGTGGTGATGCCTGACCTGCGCGGCTATGGTTCCTCGGGAATTCCGGCCAGCGATCCGGAGCACCAGACCTACAGCAAGCGCACGATGGCCCGAGACCAGGCGCTCCTGATGCAGCATTTCGGCGCTGAGCGCGGATTCCGGCAGTTTGCGGTCTGCGCCCATGACCGCGGTGCACGGGTGGCCCACCGGCTGCTCACCGACCACCCGGACCTGGTCACCGCAGCAATGCTCCTGGACATCGCCCCCACCCTCGACATGTATGAAGCAACCGATAGAGCCTTTGCCGAGGCTTATTTCCACTGGTTTTTCCTCATCCAGCCGCAGCCGTTGCCGGAGTCGCTCATAGAGGCCAACCCGCGCGCCTACATCGAGAATCTGATGGGAAGCAGGTATGCGGGCCTCACCCCCTTTCCTCGGGATGTTCTTGACCAGTACGTTGCTGCCCTTTCCCGGCCCGGCGCAGTTCACGCGATGTGCGAGGACTACCGGGCGTCGTCGACCATTGACCTCGAGCATGACCGCCACGACCGGGCCAGCAATCTGCACATCAGCACCCCGCTGCGGGTGCTGTGGGGGAAGCACGGGGTGGTCGGCAAGCAGTTCGATCCGCTGGCACTGTGGCGCGAACTGGCCCCCAACGCGACCGGCCGGGCGCTCGACGCCG
>NZ_ALPM01000035.1:0-24421 GCF_000294595.1 Arthrobacter sp. TB 23
CGGCCTGGAAAAGACCTAGTACACGAGCCCGAAGACCCAGGCCGCCAGCGTCATCGTGGTGATGGTGGTCAACACCAGCGCAATGAGGTTCAACCAGATGCCGGCCTTGAGCATGTGGGCAATCTCGACATGGCCGGAGGAATACGCGATGGCGTTGGGCGGCGTCGCAACCGGCAGCATGAACGCGCAGGTCGCGGCGATCGCCACGGGGATCACCAGCAGCATCGGATCCACGCCGAGCCCGACGGCGACCCCACCGATCAGCGGCAGGAACGCAGCGGCGGTGGCCGTGTTACTGGTGAGCTCGGTCAGCAGCAGCACGATGCCAGCCACGATGGCGATGATCAGGACCAGCGGCAGCACATCGAGTCCGGCCACCTGCGTGCCAACCCAGGCGCTCAGACCGGTGGCGGTGAACTGCGCCGAGAGCGCGAGGCCTCCGCCGAACAACAGCAGGATGTCCCAGGGCAGCGCCCTTGCACTGGCCCAGTCGAGCAGGGGCACACCCTTCTTGATATTCGCTGGGATCACGAACAGCAGGACAGCGACCACCATGGCGATAACGGCGTCAGCAATGTTCGATCCCGGCCACAGCAGGGGGACACTGATCCAGGCAGCCGCTGCCAGCACGAAGATCACGCCGACCTGCTTCTCGCCGGTGTTCATCGAGCCGAGCTTCTTGTACTCATCCCGGATCAGCTGGCGCCCGCCCGGGATCTCCTTGATCTCAGGCTTGTAGAAGACCTGGGTAAGGAGGAACCAGGCAATGAACATGAACACCACCGACATCGGCACGCCGACCAGCATCCACTGGCCGAAGCCCACCTGAATGTCGTGGGTCTCGGCCAGGTAGCCGACCATGAGTGCATTGGGTGGGGTGCCGATAATGGTGCCGAGCGAACCGATCGACGCCGAGTAGGCGATGCCCAGCATCAACGCGATGCCGAACCGCTTCGGTGGTTTGCCGTCGCTGACAGTTGCCACCAGGGTGAGAACCGAGATGCCGATGGGCAGCATCATCACGGCTGTGGCGGTGTTGGAGACCCACATACTCAGGAAGCCGGTGGCGATCATGAAACCGCCGATGAGCTGGCTCGGCTTGGTACCGACCAGGAGGACGGTCGCGAGCGCAATCCGCCGGTGCAGGTTCCACCGCTGGAGCGCGAGGGCCAAAAGGAACCCGCCCATGAACAGGAAGATGATGGGGTTGGCGTAGGGCGGTGCCACCTCATCAATGGTGGACACGTTCAGAATCGGGAAGAGGACCAGGGGCAGCAGCGCTGTCGCGGCCAGTGGGATGGCCTCGGTCATCCACCACAGCGCCATCAGGGCGGCGATGGCGGCGGTCACCCTGGCGGGCTGCTCAAGGTCGGTCGGCAGGGTCAGATACATGATGATGGCGACGACGACGCCGGCCACCAGCCCGATCCGTTTCCGCATCAGCACCCGTCGGTCCTCGGCAGGCTCCAGCATGCCGGGTGCAGTCGAGGTATCGACCTCTTGTTCGCTTGATGGTTGTTCGGTTGACGGCGTTGTCACGGTGTATCCTCCCGATGGGAGCGTCCGGGCACCCGAACGCTGACTACATATGCAACCCCATGAATCCAACCAAGTAAAGCTGGGCAGTTGTACGACGGCCGGCCGTGGGAGGATTCTGAGCATGAACTTCTTCGACCGGTCCGGCCGCAAGCCCGTTGTGACAGTGCTCGTGGGGGACCGCCCGGTGGTCGGACTGGAGCGGGTTGCGGCGCTGGCGGAGCTTCGAGAAACCGATGCAGCCAGCCTGCCGATGGCGCTCCGCGGAGCCGATGTGCTTTACCTCTGGGACTTCTTCTCCGGCGCGGTCGAGCCGGCCTGGAAACACGCCGATTCCTTGACGTGGCTGCACGTCGCAGCGGCCGGCGTCGACAAGCTCCTTTTCCCCGGCCTGATCGAATCCGCTGTCACAGTAACGAATGCGCACGGCGTGTTTGACCTTCCGATGGCCGAGTACGTGCTCGGCGCCATGCTGTTTTCCGCCAAGGACTTCGGCCCCACCCGCGACCTACAGCACAACCGGGTCTGGGGCCGGCGAACCACCCGCAACATCGCCGGCGCGCGGGTCCTGATCGTGGGAACGGGAAGCATCGGCCGGTGCACTGCGCGACTCCTGAGCGCGGCGGGCGCCGACGTCGACGGCGCCGGCAGAGTGGCACGGACCGGCGACCCCGACTTCGGCACCGTCCACAGCAGCTCACACCTCACGGCGGTGGTCGGCGCCTACGACTATCTCGTCCTCGTGGCTCCGCTGACCGCCCAGACAGAGGGGATGGTCAGCGCCGAGGTGCTCGCCGCGATGGCACCAACCGCGGTTCTGATCAATGTGGGGCGCGGCCGCCTCGTCGACGAGGCGGCGTTGGTGCGGGCGCTCGACGACGGCGGCATCGCCGGAGCGGTCCTGGACACCTTCGCCGTCGAGCCCCTCCCTCTGGCCAGCCCGCTCTGGGGGATGGACCAGGTGCTCATCTCCCCTCACATGGCCAGCGACGCCGATTCCTGGCTGCAGGATCTGGCCCGCCAGTTCGAAGACAATTTCCTGACCTGGTATGCGGGAAAGCCGTTGCCGCACCGGGTGGATAAGGCGCTCGGGTACGTGCCAACCTCTGGCGCTGACAGCTGACCGCGGCACCCCGACCTTTTCTCCTGCGGAATAGATTCTCTTCTTTCGTGCGTTGCGGCTATTAGGATTTGCTCCTCCCACACCACGTCAAAGGAATTTCTGTGTCTCATAGTGCCCCGCCCTCCGCTGCGCGCCAGCCGATCGAGCGCCAGCCGGCCGGGAGCCGGGAAGACGCTGCGGAGGCCAAACGCAACAAGCTCCTCATCTCGCTGCTCCTCGTGTCCGCCTTCGTGGTGATCCTCAACGAGACCATCATGAGCGTGGCACTGCAGTCGCTGACCGTGGACCTCGGCATCACCGTCAGCGCCGGCCAGTGGCTGACCACCGCGTTCATGCTCACCATGGCAGTGGTCATCCCGGTCACCGGGTTCCTGCTGCAGCGGTTCCACACCCGCCCAGTCTTCATGGCCGCCATGTCCCTCTTCAGCCTCGGCACCCTGGTGTCCGCGCTGGCGCCGGGCTTCGAGGTCCTGCTGGTCGGCCGGATCATCCAGGCGAGCGGAACCGCCATCATGATGCCGCTGCTGATGACCACCGTGATGACCCTGGTCCCGCCTGCCTCACGCGGCCGCACCATGGGCAACATCGCCATCGTAATCTCCGTGGCCCCGGCCATCGGTCCCACCGTATCCGGCCTGATCCTGAGCGTGCTGGACTGGCGCTGGCTCTTCTGGCTGGTCCTGCCCATCGCCGTCGGCTCGCTGATTCTCGGCGCCACCCGCATTCAAAACGTCACCACACCGCGGCGCCTGCCCATCGACGTCCTCTCGGTAATACTTTCCGCCCTGGCGTTCGGCGGCATCATTTACGGCCTCAGCCAGTTCGGTGAAGCAGCCGAGGGCGGCGGACCGGTTCCCCCCTGGCTGCCCCTCGTCGTCGGCGGCGTAGCGCTGGTCTTCTTCATCCTCCGCCAGCGCAGCCAGCAGCGCGCCGACCGCGCCCTGCTGGACCTGCGAACGTTCACGTCCCGCACCTTCACCATCTCCATCCTGGTGATTTCCGTCAGCATGATGGCATTGTTCGGCACCATCATCCTGCTGCCCCTGTACGTCCAGAACGTGCTGGGACTGTCACCGGTGGTGGCGGGCCTGCTGCTGTTCCCGGGCGGGCTGACCATGGGTCTGCTCGGCCCGGTGGTGGGGCGCATCTTCGACAAGCGCGGACCCCGCATCCTGGTGGTGCCCGGCGCGATCCTCGTCAGCCTGGTGTTCTGGGGGCTGACGATGCTCAGCGAAACCACTCCCTTTTTGATGGTGATGGTGGCTCACGTTTTCCTGAGCATCGGCCTCGCCCTGATGTTCACGCCGCTGTTGACCTCGGCCCTGGGATCGGTCCGGCCGCAGCTCTATTCCCATGGCAGCGCGATTGTCGGCACCGTCCAGCAGCTCGCCGGTGCAGCGGGCACCGCGCTGTTCATCTCGGTGATGACCATCCAGGCGTCTGCCCTGCTCGACGGCGGTGCCTCCGAGGTTGCTGCCGAGGCGGGCGGCATTCAGGCTGCTTTCCTAGGCGGCGCGATCGTGTTCATGTTGGCCGTGATCGCCGCGTTCTTCATCCGGAAGCCCGAAGAGGCACCCGTTGATGCTGCCGACGCCCCCATCGACGGCGCCGGAGTGCCGGCAGTCCACTAGGCGGACGGCTAGGGGTGCCTGACTCCGTCCCCATTGAGAACGGCCAGGTACCCCTCCCGGAACGAGGGGTAGGTGAAAGTGAACCCCGTGGCGGTCAATGCCGCATTGCTCAGGCGCTTGCTTCCGGTCCGCGACGTCGATGCCGGCCCCACCTGCGGTGTGGGCACGCCCAGTTGGGCGGCAAGAAACTCAAGGACCTCGCCCTGGTCGGCCGGCTCATTGTCGACGCCGATATAGACCGGACCCGGCTCGCCGACCTGGGTGGTCAGGTGCACGATGGCCGCCGCCGCATCATCGCGGTGGATCCGGTTGGTCCACTGGACCTCCTGCGGCAGGACCGCGGTGCCGGAGGACAGCTGGTCGATCAGCCGGGTCCGGCCCGGACCGTAGATCCCTGACAGCCGCAAGATGATGGCCGCCGGTCGCCGGTCACGCAGCAGCTCCTCCGTGCTGGCCAGGATTTTCGCCGTGGCAGTGCCGGGCGCCACGGGAGTCGATTCGTCCACCCACTCGCCCTCGTCGCCCCCGTATACGGCGGTGGAGGACACCAGCAGCACTTGCGCGTCGATGCCAGCACGGTCCAGCGCGTCCAGCACGTTGCCGGTAGCAGTGAGATAAGCCGCGCGGTAAGCGTCCTCGGTACGGCTGTCCGCGGCGGTCGCCAGCACCACAATGCGGGTGTCGGCGGGGAGCGGCGGCAACTCGCCGGTCAGATCCACCGGGACGCCCTCAATTTCCGCCGGGAGCTTGTCAGCCGACCTGCGCCAGCCGATCACCCGGTACCCCGCCGCGGCGAATCTCAGCCCGGCCTCGGTCCCCAGATCGCCGCATCCAGCAATCAGTACAGTCCCCCGAGGAGATTTACCTTCGCTCACGTCAGAACCCTTCTCGAACCGGTCGAACTACCCTAAAAGTCGAGCCTACAACGGCGCCGGACCTGCAGAAATCCCACGGATCTAGGTCGGTCAGTGGGATTGTCTAGATTATCCCAGTGACGAGGGCTGACCGGTGGGAGAGTCGGAGCTGGCAGGATCCGGTGGGAGAGTCGGAGCCGGCAGGATCCAGAATTTGCTACCCGGCGGCTGCAGGCTCCAGCTCCCGCTCGTTCGCCGCGGCTCGCCTGTCCTTGCGGTGACGGAGCTGGCCGATCAGGGTCACCACAGCCGACAGGACCGCCGAGAGGGCGATGCCGACCCAGAGGTCTAGTTGAAGCGCTGCCGCCCCCACGAGGGCGCCGAGCAGAATGAGTGAGATCGCGAGTGCGCGGCGCACCCAGAACGGGCTCTTTCCGCCGGCGAGGCGCGAATCCGAGGCCAACCCGGTAATGGTGGAGGTCACCACCACCGTGGTGATTTCGGCGACCTTGAGGCGTTTCGCCGTCGCGGCCTGAATACCCATCGCGAGGGCGAGGGTGCTGGTGGTGACACTGCCCAGTAGGTGGTCGGCGGTGACGTCGACCAGGGCGGTGAACAGGGCCAGGCCCCCGGTCAGCACTGACACCAGCAGGAAGGTTGCCGATGTTCGTCCGCTCCAACCCTCGGATGCCGTGCGCAACGCGCGCCCACCAATGACGGCGCCAATCATGAAGAAGAGCAGGGCCAGGGCCGGGCGTAGGACCGGGAGATCGCTGCCGCCTGCGATGGCCATGCCCAGCAATACGACGTTGCCGGTCATGTTGCCGGTGAAGACCTGATCGAGACCGAGGAAACCCACCGCGTCCACCACCCCGGTGGAAAAGGTGAGCGTCAGCATGAGCCATAGGTGGAATCGGTCGGTGGAGACGGGCTGCCGCTTCATTGGATCCTCCAGGGGTAGATGGACCGACGCATCACCGTCGGTCTGTATACAAAATGTACCTTTCTGACTATTGTTGTATGCAATCGGTCATGTGTGGAAGCGGGCTGCGTGACGCACCCGGACCCATCAGGACCCCAACCCAGTCCACGGACCCGCTCAACGAACCGAAAAGGACCTCGATGACCTATACCCAGCCCACTTCCTTCACCACCCGGCCCACCCTCGAGGGCACCTTCGGGATGACCGCTTCCACCCACTGGCTGGCCACCGCCTCGGCGCAGGCAGTGCTCGAGCGTGGGGGCAACGCGTTCGACGCCGCCGTCGCCAGCGCATTTGTGCTCCACGTCGTAGAGCCGCACCTCAATGGCCCGGGTGGGGATATGACCGGCGTGTTTGCGACGGCGGCAAACCCGTCCGAGCCCATCGTCCTGATGGGGCAGGGCCCGGCCCCAGCCGCCGCCACCCGCGAGCACTACCTCTCCGAGGGTCTGGAACTGGTGCCAGGCTCCGGTGCGCTCGCCGCAGCCGTACCCGCCGCCGTCGACGCCTGGTTCCTGCTGCTCCGTGACCACGGCACCTGGGAGCTCGGCGACGTCCTGCACTTCGCCATCGGCTACGCCCGGAACGGGCACCCCATCGTTGGTCGGGTGGGTGCGACGATTTCAGCGGTCGCTGACCTCTTCAACGAGCACTGGCCCACGTCGGCAGCGCTCTGGATGCCTGAGGGCACGGCCCCCGCGGCCGGTGAAATGATCAAGAACGAGGCCTACGCGGCAGTGCTGGACCGGTTGGTGGCTGCCGGTGCGCCCGACGCCACCCGCGAGGAGCGCATTGATGCTGCCCGCCGCGAATGGAGCGAGGGTTTCGTGGCGCAGGCCGCCGTCGCCTTTACCGCGCAGCCGCACCGCCACTCGTCCGGCACCGACCATGCCGGGGTAATGAGCCTCGAGGACTTCGCCGGTTGCCAGGCCACCTACGAGCCCGCTACCACCTTCGAGTTCCGCGGCCACACGATCGCGAAAACCGGGGCCTGGGGGCAGGGACCCGCCCTGCTGCAGACCCTCGCCATCCTCGCCGGGTACGACGACGAGCACCTGGACCCGTCGACCGCGCTCGGCGCCCACACCATCCTCGAGGCGCAGAAGCTTGCCATCGCGGATCGGGAGGCCTACTACGGTGACGCCGACGTTCCGCTGGATTACCTGTTATCCGAGGAATACTCAGCCCAGCGCCGGGCGCTGATCACCGACCGGGCGTCGGCAGAGTTCAGGCCCGGCACCGTCCCGGGGCGCGAACCCTTCATCCCGCCGCTGCGCACCGAATACACGGCACCGGCTTTGGCCGGGGTGGGCGCAATGGCGGGCGTCGGCGAGCCGACCGTCTCCCGCAGCGGTGAGACCCGCGGCGACACCTGCCACATCGACGTCGTCGACCAGTGGGGCAACATGGTCTCCGCCACGCCGTCCGGCGGCTGGCTGCAGTCCTCACCGACCATCCCCGAACTCGGGTTCTGCCTGGGCTCACGGTTGCAGATGACCTGGCTGGAGGACGGTGCGCCGTCGACCCTGCGCCCCGGCAAACGCCCCCGCACCACCTTGACTCCCACCCTGATCCTCAAGGACAGCGTCCCGGTGGTGGCGCTCGGATCACCCGGCGGCGACCAGCAGGACCAGTGGCAGCTGCTCTACATTCTGCGCACCATCGTCGGCGGCTACTCACCACAACAGGCCATCGACGCTCCCTCGCTGCACACCACGTCCATCCCCGGATCCTTCTACCCCCGAACCTGGGAACCCGGGGGAGCCGTGGTGGAGGATCGCCTCGGTGACGACGTCATCTCCGATCTGGAAGACCGCGGCCACGTGGTGACCAGGGCCGGCGACTGGGCGCTCGGCCGCATCTCCTCGGTTGTGAGCGACCCCGCGACCGGTGTACTGAAGGCCGCCGCCAACCCCAGAGGAGCACAAGGCTATGCGGCAGGACGCTAAGCTGCGGGGCGCACGGGAACTGCCGGCAGCGATCCGCGGTGCCGCTCTTGCCGCCTGAGCCAGAGTCGGTCGATCCTGCCCCGAAACAGCGGGTGCAGGACGAAATCCGGCATGACATCATCTTCGGGTCCCTGCGCCCTGGCACCCGCGTGACCGAGGCGGCGCTCGCCGCCAAGTACGGGGTCTCCCGCATCCCTGTCCGGGAGGCGCTGCGTGCGCTGGAGGCTGAGGGTTTCGTTGATTCCAGGCCGTACGCCGGATCGACGGTGTCGGAAATTCCGGTGGACGACGCCGACGATCTCTTCGCCGTCCGTGAAGCGCTCGAGGCTGCCACCGCGCGGCGTGCGGCGCGGCGGGCGTTGGCCCAGTTCAGTGCGGGCGAGCCCAGCGTCGGGTGGTGGAAGACCCGCAGGTTGCTCGCCGACCTGCTCGACGACGGCGACCAGGCCGTGGCGGAGGGCAACCTCAAGGTGCTGCCCGAGCTGAACATCCGCTTCCATCTGGGGATCGCCGATCTCAGCGGCAGCGCCTCATTGACGGCCCTGCTGCGCCAGATTTCCGGCAAGATCGAATGGCTTTACGCCACGGACGTCGATCATCGGGGGAAGCAGTCGTGGGGTGAGCACCGGCTGATCATGGCAGCGATCGACGCCGGCAACCCGGTCGACGCCGAACGGCTGATGGCCGGGCACGTCCACCAGTCCCGGGTGGGATATCTGGACCGCTTCGCCACCCCCTGAGACTGGCCCCCACGGTTTTTCCCGCTGACCGTCGCTAGAGGAGCGGGCGGAGGGGAGCGAGGATCGCCTCGCTGACGCGGGCCACAAGGTGCCGTCGCTCCCATTCCTTAATCGTGAGGATCCGGCTGTTGCCACTGTCGATCGCGAAGATCTGCTCCATGTTGTGTGCCAGCCCCTCGTCGAAGATCTCCAGGTTGATCTCGTAGTTGCCGGTCAGGCTCAACCGGTCAATGTTGGCGGTGCCGACTGTCGACCATTGCCCGTCCACGGTCGCCGTCTTCGCATGGATCATGGCGTTCTGATAGAGCAGGATCTGGATGCCGTTCTCCAGCAGTGATGAATAGAAGCCGCGGGACAACCAGTCAGAGAGCACATGGTTTGATTCCTCTGGCAGGATCACGCGGACGTCAACACCGCGTTTACTGGCCCGCAGCAGGGCGTTCAGAATCTGCTGATCGGGAATGAAGTAGGCCGTGGTGATGTATATGTGGTCCTTGGCTCGATTTATTGCATCCAGGTAGACGCCGCGAATCGGGAACACCAGGTTGGCGGGGATGTTGTTGACCGCCCGGAGGCGGGGCTCCCAGAAGCCGGCACTGGTGTCGTCCAGTGGTTGCCGGGACCGTGTGGTGGCCAGGTTCCAGACGCTGACAAAGGCTTCGCGCAAATCCCAGACCGACGGCCCGACAATCCGCAGGTGGGTGTCCCGCCACTTTGTGGCGTACAGGCTGCCGATGTTGTAGCCGCCGACAAATCCGATCCGCTCATCAACGACCAGGAGCTTGCGGTGGTCAAACCCGGTGCCGCGAATGTTGGTGAAAAGGATTGACGGCCGCAGGACCGGGAACCGGAAGACTTGCACATCGGGGTGGAACGAGTAAAAGGATGGCCGCACCACCAGGTTCGCGAAGCCGTCGTAAATGACATGCACCTTCACGCCACGCGCTGCCGCCTCGTTCAGGGCGTCACGGAAGGTGTGGCCGACGGCGTCGCCCTTCCAGATGTAGGTCTCCATCAGGATCTGGTGCTCGGCAGATCGGATTGCCTCAAGCATCGCTTCGTAAAGATCTTCGCCGTAGGTGAAGACGGTGGTCGCCGACCCGGCGACGTGACCGTCGAAGGTCCCCGGCTTGGGGAATCCCTCACGCTTGGTTCTGATCTTCTTCTCCACCGCGTCAATAATCACCAGTGTTGCGGCGACGACCGCCTGCAAAGCCCCGAGCGCCATCGCAGCTCTTCCGACGACGGTGCTGGCGAAGCCGACGAGGCGCTTTGGGTGGTGTAGACGCATATTCAAGAGCCTATCGGACCGCGCCCGGAATCAGAGATGGCGTAGATACCGGTCGGGTGCGTTCATGAAGCTACGCCAGTTGACTGTCAGATCCAGTTCGTCCCAGTGCATCTCGCGGAACCCCCAGGGCCCGAGCTCGAGGATTGTGGCGCCGGGAAGGGCAGCGAGGAGAGGGGAGTGGGTGGAGAGGAGCACCTGGGATTTCCCGTCGGCGAGGAGTTCTTTCAGGATCCCGAGCAAAGCCAGACAACCGCCGAAGGACAACGCCGATTCCGGCTCATCCAGCACCCACAGGCCTGGTCCACGAAACCGGTCCACCGCGAGTTCGAGGAACGACTCCCCGTGTGACATCGAATGGAACCGGGTGTCGTTGCCCGACCGGCCGGGATTCTGCTCCAGATAGGTGAAGAACCCGTGCATGGTCTCGGCCCGCAGGAAGTAGCCTCGCTTGCTGGCGCCCGGGTTCCGGACCAGCTGGAGGTGATCCGACAGTTCCGACTCGGACGGCCGGGTTGAGTGACGCGCACCGGTGGACCCGCCCTCGGACGACAGCCCGAAGGCCAACGCAACCGCCTCGACCAGCGTCGATTTGCCCGAGCCATTCTCGCCGACCAGGACTGTGGCGGAGCCAAGCGTCATCCCGTCGTCCAATAGTTGCGCCACGGGCGGCAGGTTGGCCGGCCAGCTCCCCTGCTCCAGTTCGGAGGCCGGATGGGCAGCGACCCGCCGGAGGGGGAAACGGTCGAGGCGCATCACAGCATCATGGCAGCCGCCTCAGACAGTCACAATCTCCGGTGCCGTCCAGCGGTGTGTCATGATCAGCGCACTGCACGTTTCGCATCCGACACGATCAGCACACGACAAAGGAGTCACCCGTATGACCGGCTGGAGAATCAGGGACTTTCACTCTGCTGACATGGACGCGATCCTCCACCTGTGGGAGGAATCCCGCAGCGCCGGCGTCGAACCGGTGTACGCGCTCGCTGAGGTCCTCGCCTCCTGCCAGAAGGATCACGCCGTCGTCGCCGTCCACGGTGAAACGGTGGTCGGCACCGCGGTGGCCCGCGCCGCGCACGACCAGGGCTGGATTGTCTTCTTCGCCATCGACGAGGGTTGGCGGAACCACGGGATCGGCAGTGCGCTGCTCGCCGCCATCGAGGGCAGGATGGCACCGCACGGCCTGACCAAGCTCTCCACCCTGGTGCCCGACGCCGAACACCGGGTGGCTGCCCTCCTCAACTCGGGTTTCCAGGACCGGAAGCACCTGAGGTACTTCGAACGTGACATTCCCGTGCAACGCCAGGAAATGGGTCTGCTCAGCGAACTCGGCGGACGGTTGATGCCGCGGAACCTGTGGAGCAACGTGGGCGGCATGCAACGCGAGAAGGAACTGCTCGAACGCCGGTTGGTCCTGCCGCTGGCCAACCCCGACCTGGCCGAGCAGTACGGGGTGGTGCCGCCGCGTGCGGTGATGCTGTTTGGCCCGCCCGGAACCGGCAAGACCACCTTCGCCAAGGCGATTGCGTCACGGTTGGAGTGGCCCTTCGTCGAGGTGTTCCCCTCGCGGCTCGCCGCTGACTCCAAGGGCCTCGCGGGTGCACTGCGGGAGACCTTCCTCGAGATCGCCGAACTCGAACACGCGGTGGTCTTCATTGACGAGGTCGAGGAGATCGCCGCCCAACGCCAGGGGGAGCCGCCGTCGCCGTTGCAGGGGGTGACCAACGAACTGCTCAAGATCATTCCCGCGTTCAGGGAACGGCCCGGCCGGCTGCTGGTGTGCGCCACGAACTTCATCCGGGCGCTCGACACGGCGTTCCTCCGGCACGGGCGCTTCGACTACGTCATCCCCATCGGGCTGCCCGACGACGACGCCCGCCACGCCATCTGGCAGCGCTACATCCCGTCCGAGGTGGCAGCAGAGGTAGACATCGTCCAGTTGGTCAAGACGTCCGACGGATTCTCGCCGGCCGACATTGAATTCGCTGCCCGCAAGGCGTCCCAGCGGGCCCTGGAGCAGGCGGTCTTCGGCGCGGTCGACGGTGGCACGCCAGCCCCCGGCCCGTCCAGCGAGGACTACCTGTCGGCGATCGCCGAAACGCGGACCACCGTGTCGGCGTCCGTGGCGCAGGAGTTCCGCGAAGACATTGAACGGATCGCCAGGCTGTAGTGGGACCCGGGGTGCGCGACGTTATCGGGGTTTGCGGCCCAGATAGACGGTGTTGGTCGAGTCCCTGCCCTGCAGCGGGTTATCAAAGCTGACGACGTCGGCGCGCACCTCGGTGAACACCTCGCCGAGGACGGCCAGGTACTCGTCGTCGGGCGGGTCATTGGACCAGAGCGCGAAAATCCCACCCGGGTGCAGGTGCCCGGCCAGTCGCCGCGTGCCGGCCGGATCGTAAAACGGTGAGTGGCTGGGGTGGAGGACGTGCCGGGGGGAATGGTCGACGTCGAGGATCACCGCGTGGAACAGCCTCGCCGGGGCCTCGGGATCGAATCCTTCCGCCGATGCCGCCAGCGCGAAAAAGTCGCCGTGGACGTAACGGCACCGCGGGTCCGCGGTCAGTGTCTTCCCGGCCGGAATCAGCCCGGTTTGGTGCCACTCGATAACCTCGCCGAGCGCCTCGACGATCAGGAGCGACCGTGCACGCGGGCTGTCGAGTACCGCCTGAGCTGTGTAGCCGAGACCCAGGCCACCGACGACGACGTCGAGCCCGTCCTCCGGCAGCTCGGCAAGCGCCAGCTCGGTGAGCTCAATCTCGGCGACGGTGAAGAGGCTCGACATGAGGAAGTCGTCGTCGAGCTTGACCTCGTAGACCTCCTTGTCGAAGGTGGGGTCCCAACGCCGTCGGAGGCTGATCTCACCCAGCCGGGTCTTGCGCCAGTCGAGTTCCTCGAACCGGGCGCTCACCGCCGCACCCCGGTTCGCAGGCAGGAGGATAAGCTGACATTGGTGTGTCGGGCAATGAGGATCATGCCTTTAGTCTGGCAGGTAATCGGCTCCACGGACGGTGGGGCGAACCGTGCGCTGCGCCAGCCCGCGGCCGTCACCAACCTCCGTGGTCAATACCCCTAGTCGCGGCCGCGGACGGCCGTCTCCCGCAGGTATAGGTCCACGCGGGTGTACGCATCGCGGGTCAGGGCCTTCCAGAGCTCGACGGCGAGCCGCGGGTCCTCGGATTCGAGCTGGCTAATTACGTCGGCGGTGAGCACCATGACCTTGACCCCGCCCTCAGCCTTCACCGTGGTCTCCTGGCGGTCGTCGCTGCCGAGTGCGAGTTCACCGAACGTCATGCCAGCGCTCAGGGTGGTCAGGCGCACCCGACCGCCGGTGGGACCGGGGACCGAGGTGGTGATTTTTCCGGACAGGATGAAGAACACGCCGCCGAACCGCTGGCCGACCCGGCGGATCACGTGCCCGTCGTCGTACTCGCGCTCTTCCATGCGACTGGCGAGAGCCGCGGCGTCCTCGCTGGTCAGCGGGCTCAAAGCCGGACAGTCGGTGACCTTGACCAGCGTTGGTAGGAAAAGGTTATCGCCGTAGGCGGCAATGAGTTGGTCCTCGCACCACTCGACCGCGGCGGTCCGTGTGTCGAAGGTGGGAACCTCACGGTCCACGTCCTCGAAGGTGTCGGCGAGGGCCCCGTCGCTGTCAATCAGCACCAGTTCCCTGCCTTCGCTGACCAGGTTCTCCCGCGCTTCGGCCAGCAGCCGCAGGGAGACGTCGGCGACTTCGTCGACCCGGCGGAGGTCGAGGATGATGAACTCTATGGTCTGGTCGAGGGAGCTCAGCTCACGGATCATCGACTCGGTGCCAGCGAAGAGCAGGTCGCCGTTGAGTTCGATCACGCGGGCGCGGTGACCGTTGTCCCGCAGGATGTCCATCGCCTCGTCGTTGCGGCGGATGCCCGACGGTGATGCCGAAATGTCGTAGGTGGACCGGATCGCGGACTTGCCGGTGCGGGCGGCCCTGACGAAGTGCAGTTCCATATCCCGGGACAGGCGCTGGCTCGTGGCCATGCCGCGGACACTGCTGCCGTGTTCGTCCAGGGGAGGGGAGTAGACAGCGAGTCCCACCTGGCCGGGCAGGACGGCGATGGTGCCGCCGGCGACTCCGCTCTTGGCGGGCATCCCGACGGTGCTGATCCACGACCCGGCGTCGTCGTACATGCCGCAGGTGGTCATCACCGACAGAACCCGTTCGATCGGGCCGATCTCCATCACCTGACGGCCGGTGAGCGGGTTGCGGCCACTGTTGGCCAGGGTGGCGGCCATCACCGAGAGGTCGAGACAGTTCACCAGGACTGAGCACTGGCGGAAGTAGTCCTCGATCACCGGGGTGGGATCGTCCTCAATGATGTTGAACGAGCGCAGCAGGTGGGCCAGCGCGCGGTTGCGGTGGCCGTGCTTGAGTTCGGACTCGTAGATTTCGGTGTTGACGCTCAGCTGTCGCCCGGCGAACGCCGAATAGGTGTTGAGGATGCGCTTGAACCGTCCGTTGCCGCCCGACCCTTTGATCAGGGAGGTAGCAGTCAGGGCGCCAGCGTTGATCATGGCGTTGGAGGGCCGCCCGGTGCCCTCGGCGAGGGAAATTTCGTTGAACGAATCGCCGGAGGGTTCGACGTCGACCTTCTCATCAACAGCTTCCATCCCCAGGTCGGCGAGTGCCAGCCCGTAGGTGAAGGGCTTGGAGATGGACTGGATGCTGAACTCGTCCCGGGTGTCTCCCACCTCATAGATATAGCCGTCAACCGTGGTGAGGCAGATGCCGAAGTTGTTCGGATCGACATTGGCCATTGCGGGGATGGTGCTGTAGGGCTTGCCATCCTTCAGCTCGGCGATCTCCCGATGAATGCGCTTGAGGTAATTTTCAATAGGAGAGTCCATGGTCCAACACTAGCTGGAACCCAATGGCACTCAGCCGGTGCCGCCGGTACCTGGGGGGCGACGGTCAGGAGCGGAGACAGGGCCAAGTACAGGGACAGGGACAGGGCCAGGATCGGGGGCGGGAACCGGATCGAGGGTGAGCGGATGAAGCTCAAGATCGAGCCCTTGGTAGTCACCGGCACGCCCCGTGACGAGCGGCATCATGAACTGGCGGGAAATCGCCGCCTGAATAAGCACGCCCAGGGGATAGTAGGACCCGGTCGCATTCTTCGTCGTCGCAAGCTTCGCCAGGGTTATGGCACTGTCGGCGTCCAGAGGGAGCACTCGCCGATGCAGCAGCCCCCGCAGCAGATCTTGCAAGGCCCGATCCCGGATCGACCGCAGCCGGGGATCTGTGGCCGCATAAATAGCGGCTGTCACTTCCGCAATAGCGAGTGCGGTTGTTTGAGGTCGAGACGGAAACTGCTTCACAAACTCGACAACACCGTCATCCTCGGTCGAGCGAATGAGTGCGAGAAGAACGTCCGAGTCGAGAATGTTCACGATTCGGCCCTCCACTCGTGTGGAGCGGGTTGCGTGGAGGCCGCTCGGTTCAACGTGGATTGACTGCTTTCGAACTGTTTCGGCTCGGGTTGTCTGAGCTCGGGTTGTTTGAGTTCCAGTCGCCGGAAGGGTGACCTCCGCTGTGGCAGTGCGGCATCGGGAACCGAGCCAATGTCCAGACGGATGTTCCAGAGCTTCGCGTACCACTCCGGCACCTGTAAGGCGGCCAGGGGGGTGAGTGCCTGCCGGGACTCGGCCGGTAGGCTGGCGAATCGGTTCACCAGCAGCCGCAGTTCCTGTTGCATTGACCGGCCGTTTTGCGCTGCTATCACCTTAATCTGGTCTACTACCGCGGGCTCTATTTGGCGAAGCGTGATGTTCGGCATGGGTGTCTCCTTTTCAAATCGTGCATGCAGTGCATGCGATGCATGCATTTCCCCATCCAAAAGTGCATGCATTGATTGCACTGCATGCACCAAATAAAAGGGATACCGTCCCCCGTCTATGTGGGTAAGCTCACTGCCTGTCACCTCAACCGTGAGAGGGTACCTAGGGCTCGAACGCCGACGGCGCGAGCTACTAGCCTCCAACCCAGAAGGAACTTCGATGTCCGGCGAAATGCCCCCTGAGAAGCCCAACCACGGACCCGTATCTCAAGGTCATGCGTCTGCCGCCACCCGCGACGGGTCGGGTGAGAAGCTGAACCATTCGGACCGCGTCGACGACGACGGCGGCAAACCCGCCAAATGGAAAATTGTTGGACCAGGGCTGGTGGTTGCTGCCACCGGTGTTGGCGCCGCCGACATGGTTGCCACCCTGGTAGCAGGATCCCGCTACGGCTACGGCCTCCTATGGGCGGTCATTCTCGGCGTGTTCCTCAAGATCATTCTGGTGGAGGGCGCAGGACGGTTCACGCTGGCCACCGGTTACACCATCTTCGAAGGCTGGCGTTCGCTCGGTAAGTGGACCACCTGGTACTTCGGGCCCTACATCATGATTTGGGGCTTCGTCTACGGGGCTACGGCCATGTCGAGTGCGGCGCTGCCCCTCGCCGCGCTGTTCCCGGTCTTCCCCCTCTGGGTCTGGGCCATCGTCATGGGCCTGGCCGGGTTCGTGATGGTCTGGTTTGGTCGGTATGCCACCTTCGAAAAGATCACGGCAGCCCTGGTGGGCATCATGTTCGTCACCGTGGTGGGCCTGGCCATTATCGCGGCACCTAACCTCCCCGAGATGGTGACCGGACTGGTGCCGATCATTCCCGAGGGTGGGTTGCTGTACACACTGGCGCTCGCCGGCGGTGTCGGCGGGACCATCACGCTCGCTGCCTACGGCTACTGGTTGCGTGAGAAGGGTTGGTACACGCCCAAGTGGATGAAGGTTATGCGCATCGACAACTCGATGGCTTACGTGATGACCGGCATTTTCGTCATCGCCATGCTGATTGTTGGCGCCGAAGTGGTCCGCTCGGCCGGAGTGAGCCTCAGCGCCGGCGATGAGGGGCTGCTCGACCTGTCCACGGTTCTCCGCGAGGAGTACGGCGACGTCGTCGGAATCGGCTTCCTGGTCGGGTTCTGGGCGGCATCGTTCTCGTCGATCATCGGCGTCTGGAACGGTGTGTCACTGATGTTCGCCGATTTCTGGGGCAATATCCGGGGCAAAGAGTCGGGCCACCCCGACACCCGGGTGGGCGGCAAATACTTCAGGTTCTACGTCCTGTGGCTGACTTTCCCGCCGATGATCCTGTTTGCGCTGGGTCAGCCGATTGGGCTGATCCTGGCGTACGGTGTCCTCGGTTCGCTGTTCATGCCGTTCCTCGCCGTCACCCTGCTCGGACTGCTGAATGGGAAGCGGATCCCCAAGAAGTACGCGAACAAGCTCCACACCAATATCGCTCTCGCCGTCGTCGCCTTGCTGTTCATTGTGCTCGGCATCAACCAGTTGGTCGGCGCCGTCGCGCCTCTCTTCGGGAGCTGACCCCGGGGTTTCTGGCTATGGTCGCCGTTTCTGGCTGGGGACTGCAGCGCCGGGGGACCGGCCGCTAGGAAAACCGGACGCTAGGAAAACCGGACGTCGGTGAAGCCGCACACGGTGATCTCCACTGAACTCACCGGCCCCACCGAGGTCACCCACTCCACTGACTCCGCCGAGCCCACCGAGCCCGCCCGGGCGTCACCGGCAAGACCGCCCAGCTCCGCCCGGACCGCGGCGGCCACGTCGCGGACCAGCCGGGGTGCCGGGGCGCCCGTCAGCGCTGCAATCCGTGCCCTGATGACCAGCCCGGAATCGGCTGTGTCGACGGCGACCACCGTTTCGTTGGCACCGAGGGTGCTCGCGATACCGGCGAGCACAGCCGACCGCGCCGGATACAGGCCAGCGACTCCTTCCACCCCAGCAATGATCTCCTGGACGCGAAGGGCTAGTTGGTTCTTATTCATTCACCGCTCCCTTCGGGGCTGGACTGAAATGCTCGTGGACGTCGGTTACCGTCACGTCGACCGACGTGAGGTTGAGCTCTGAATGGGTGCTGATCATCGCCGCGATCCTCGATCGGAGGGAATTGATCATCGCCGGTAGCGGGTAGCCGAAGAAGGCTGTCACGTTCACTTCGATCATGACGTCGGCGCCAGGGGTGGTGATGTCGCCGTGCAGCCGGCATTTGCCGATGGTTGCGCCGTCGACGTCGTCACCAATTCGCCGGATGAGAGCCAGCAGGCTCCCCTCGGTTTCGAAGAAGGCGTCCTCGGGATATTCGCTGGACAGTGGAATGCTCCGGCCGGAACGCATTTCCAACCGGAGATTGCCAAGGATCGATTGCAGCCACGGCTCGTCAGCCGATCCGGCCTGCTCGGTGTCAGCTGCCGCAAGCTGACCGCTGAGGCGCTGCAGGGAGCGAAGCCCCGCCAGCCCGGCCTGGCACTCGGGGCACCGCAGGTAGTGTTGCTCGGCCGCGGACTGTCCGGTCCACAGGTATTCTTCAAGCTCGTCGAGGCTATGGCCACAACCGGGGTCAGGGAGCTCGTTATTCATCGCCAGTCCTCCATTTCCTTCATCAGGGTGGTGCGTGCTCGCGACAGTCGACCGCGAACGCTGTCGGTCGTGGTGTCCATCGTCTTGGCAATATCCTCGTAGGATTGCCCGCCCATTTCCTTCAGCACCCAACATTGCCGTTGCTCCAGTGGAAGCCTTTTCAGGGCTTCCACCAGGGAACGCATCTGGGTGTCCTGCTCAACTGCCCGCTCGGGACCGGGCCCGTGGTCAAACGGTTCGACGTCGTCGAGGTTGACCGTGTTCTTGCGCTTCCGGATCAGATCGATGCTTTTGCGGCCGCAGATCCGCATCAGCCACGGCTTCACGGCCGAGCCGTCCTGCAGTTTGCCGAGCTGGTTCCAGGCCTGGAGGAGGGTTTCCTGCACCGCGTCGTCGGCGTCAGCCGTCGACCCGGTAAGGCGGCGCGCATACCCGCGCATTAGTGGCCCATAGCGTCGGGCGAGCGATTCGAAAGAGGACACGTCGCCGTCGGAGGCCCGCTCCACCAGGAACGAATCCGCCGCATCGTCGAGGTTGAGACGTGGACGGTCAGGGACCGTCAATCGACTCTCCGGGTGCGGGTGAACCGGGTCCTGGCGCCGGTCTGCACACTGACCAGAACGGGGATCCGTTCGCCGAGCAGCGTGTCCAATCCGGCGATGGCTTCGTTGGCTGCTGCGACCACGGCGCCCGGGGAGGCGCCACGGCGTGGCTGAACCCTGACCCGCAGGCCGGTTTGGCGACGCACCCGCCAGGAGGACACCGCAACGGCGAGGATCTGGCCGTTTTCTTCCAGGGCGGTCCGCAGCGCGTCGGCCACCAGCGAGGTTTCTACGGTGGTGTTGCCCATTGCGGATCCTTGCCGTCCCACGGTGCTGGTCCGCCCGCCGCCCTGGGAAGCGATCCACCCGATGAGCAGGGCAGCGCACACCACGACCAGCGCC
This sequence comes from Arthrobacter sp. TB 23, assembly GCF_000294595.1. Taxonomy (NCBI): domain Bacteria; kingdom Bacillati; phylum Actinomycetota; class Actinomycetes; order Micrococcales; family Micrococcaceae; genus Arthrobacter; species Arthrobacter sp. TB 23. Next base: position 19,505 of record NZ_ALPM01000035.1, read on the forward strand.
AGCGCGGCGATGGTCCACCAACTGGTGTCGGCGGTCAGGGGTGCGGACGCCAACAGGGCGGGGAGCCCGTTGACCGCCGTGGCGCCGATCGAGGTCCAGGCCTCGGCAACGTCCGGCACGAGGCCCGNCCCGCCGCGGCGGTCAGCGCGCCGACGGCCACCAGTATCAGTCCAAGGACAGCGAGCAGCGTGCGGTTCAACCAGCGGTGTGTGGAACTCATATGCCCAACGCTCCTTCGTGCCTGATGTTGATCCTAACCGTCGGCTCCGGACGAAGCCCGTATCCCGACAGCTCATCCTCGACGGCCGACCGGATGGTCGACTCATCGAGGGGCGACCCGCTGGTCGGTCGGACGTCCACCGTGATGCGTCGCCGGTCGACGCGGGTGGACACCTGATCCGGATCCAGTCCGGCCTCTTGCCGGGTACGCCGCGACACTGCGGCAGCGATCACCTCCGAGTCGACGACAACAGCCGTCCGGTCCTGGTCGACCACGTGCAACGCCTTGGTCCCTGGTGTCACGGCGACCAGCAGAAGCACCAACCCGATGAGAGCCAAACCGATGCCGACTGCTGCCAGGCCCCAGGGGAGCGTCGACTCCGGCAGGTCCGCCGCCCACTGAAGCATCGACGGAGGATTCGCGACCAGCGGAGGCTGATCCAGCAGGGACAACACAGCTTCGGTTCCCAGCCAGGCCAAGCCCAGGAGGCCAACGACGGCGGCTGTCACCGATGCGCCAGCACGGGAGGAATGGGTCTCACGGCGCAGGAGCCGCCGGGTGTGCAGCAGTTCGCTCATGCCAGTTTCCGTTCCGCTGGTGGGTGGATGCCGGTGAGTCGGATGTCGATCCGGCCCACCTCCGACCCGGTCACCCGAGAGGCTGCTGCCCGGATCCCTGAGCGGGCATTCTCGGCCCGTTCGAACAGTGTCCCTCCGCCCTGCTCTACCGCCTGCGGGTTCCGCGCAGCCTGGAGGAGGGTGGGCGCGGGGAGTGGCACCGACACGGCCATCCCGAGGGCGCCGCCGTCGTCGGCCAGGCTGACCCGCACGTCCCGGCGCGGGACACCAAAGACCTCAGCGACGACGGCTTCGGTGGTGTGGGTCAGCGCCGCCTTCGTGACGCGGGTGTGCCCGTTACGTCCGGTCCCGTTAAGCCCGGCCGGGTTGGCCCGGGCAGGGTTTGCCTTGGCCGGGGTCGCCGCGGTCATGAGGAGGAGCGCCTGCCCCGCAGGGCATCGAGCACCGAGCCAAGGTCAAGCTTCCCCTCCGCAGTGCGGCCGAGGAACGCGCCGATCGCCATGAACAGTGCCACCAGGACGAAACCCCAGAAGCCGAAGATCAGTGCAGTCAACGCGAGGGTGGCGCCGACGGCGATGCCGGTGGTAGTCGGGCTCATGAGACGCGCGATTCTGCTGGTACGGTCTGGGCGTCGTCGTCGTCGTCATCGATGTCATCGCCGGGGACGTGGATATCGGTGACTGTCACGTTTACCTCGGTGACCTCCATGCCCACGATGTCCTCAACGGCCGAGTAAATGGCGTCGCGAACCTGGCCGGCGACCTCCTTGAGCGGGTGCGGATACTCGACGACCAGGGTGATGTCGACGGCAACCTGGGTCTGGCCGACCTCGACGGAAATACCCTGGGTATGGTCCTTCTGGCCCATCGCGTCACGGATGGAACCGAGAGCGCGGGCGGCCCCGCCACCCACGGCGTAAACGCCCGGAATATCGTGAACGGCGATGCCAGCGATTTTCGCAACAACGTTGTCGGCGATGGCAGTGGTGCCGCGGCCATCGTCATTCGGGCTCTTCCCGACGACGGTCGCGGTGGTCGGCTTGGAAGCCTGGGTCTTGTCCTGGGGCTGAGTAGTCATGAGGTGGCTCCTTGATCGATATCAGTCAATGTTCCGGTCAAACGGGTGCCCTCACGTCAAGTGCACCTGTCCCTAAGACGGAGCTGCCAGAAAGAAACTCACGGTGCTGATAAAGTGAGCCAGATCACATCAATATTGAAGGCCAATCGTGACCGCTGCGTGACGGTTCCTTAATGTTGATGTGCGTAGGGTGTAAAAGAGGCCAATTCACCGTGCCTCGGACTTTTCCGGAATTTTGCCTGCAGGCTGACACGTAACCAATGTGAAGAGGGTATTGATTTGTTGGATTTCTTTGGAGACCGGCTGCCTCAAATCCTGTTCGCCAGCTGGCAGCACTTTTCCCTGGTCGTCCAGTGCCTGATTCTCGGGACCGTGATCGCGGTGGGCATCGCGGCGCTGGTTTACCGCAGCAGCACCTTCAGGTCGATTGCGAACAGCGTCTCAGCGGTAGGCCTCACCATCCCGTCATTCGCCTTCATCGGGCTGATGATCGCGCCCTTCGGTTTCGGGGTGACTCCCGCCGTCATCGTTGTGTCCTTCTTCGCCGCGCTCCCGATCCTCCGGAATGCCGTGGTGGGGTTGACCGGGATTGACAACTCGATCGTCGAATCGGCCCGGGGGATCGGCATGAGCCGGTTCCGCACCCTGCTGCAGGTGGAACTACCACTGGCCTGGCCGGTAATCCTGGCCGGCATCCGGGTGTCTGCCCAGATGGTGATGGGCATCGCCGCGATTACCGCCTACGCGCTCGGCCCCGGCCTCGGCGGCTTTATTTTCTCCGGACTCTCCCGGCTGGGCGGCGCCAACGCGCTGGAATCAGTTGCCACCGGCGTCATCGCCGTCATCATTCTTGCCCTTGTGCTCGACGTCCTGCTCATCGGCCTCGGCCGACTAACCACCCCGCGAGGTATCCGTGTCTGAGACCCTTTCCACAGCAACCGACAACACCGGGAAGTCCGGACCTTCCGGTATTACCGGGGCCAGCATCCTGTTGGACAAGGTCACCAAGCATTATCCGGGCCAGGATGCCCCGGCCGTCGACGGTCTCACCCTGGAAATCCCGGCAGGCAAGATCGTCATGCTGGTGGGCCCGTCCGGCTGCGGCAAGACCACGACACTCAAGATGATCAACCGGCTCATCGAGCCCACCGAAGGACGGATCGTCCTCGACGACGACGACGTCACCGACATTAACGGGGACAACCTCCGGCGCCGGATCGGCTACGTCATTCAGGCCGGTGGACTGTTCCCGCACATGAGTGTCGCCACGAACATCGGTATTGTGCCGAAAATGCTCGGCTGGAGCAAAGAGAAGATCGCCGCGCGGGTCGATGAACTGCTGGAACTGGTCTCCCTGGATCCCGCCCAGTATCGGGACCGCTTCCCCAAGGAGCTTTCCGGCGGGCAGCAGCAGCGCGTCGGCGTAGCACGTGCACTGGCCGCAGACCCACCCGTGCTGCTGATGGATGAGCCGTTCGGCGCCGTGGACCCGATCACCCGGCAGCGACTGCAGGATGAGCTCCTGAATATTCAGGCGGAGCTGCAGAAAACCATCGTCTGCGTCACCCACGACTTCGACGAAGCGGTGAAGCTCGGCGACTGGATTGCCATCTTCACCGACGGCGCGCAGCTGGTGCAGTACGACACTCCTGAACGGATTCTCGCGAACCCCGCCAACGAGTTCGTCGAAAACTTCATTGGGTCAGGTGCCGGGCTGAAGCAGCTCACGCTGACCCGCGTCAATGAGGTGGACCTTGCCGAGGCGGTTGTCGCTACTAGTGGCGACCTCGCCAGCGACGTACTCTCACGGCTCGACCAGGCACAGCACGACCATGCCGTCATCGTCGACGAGAAAAACCGCCCAATCCAGTGGCTCACCCGCCGCCAGCTCACCCGGATCGACCGGGTCAGCGACGACTGGGACGCCAAACTCCCCGTCGTCGGCGACCGGGCGACGCTCAACGATGCGCTGGACACCATGCTGGTCTCCAGCGCTGGCGCCGCGCTGGTGACCGGGAAACGCGACACCTTCCTCGGTGTGATCGACGTCGAAACGATCATGGACGCGATCGGTCGCGCCCACGCCCATGCCCGCTCAGCGCATTCCTCCGGGCGCCCGGTAGGCGTCAACACCGGGACGCTGCAGGCAGTTGAGGGGCAGGATGGCTCCGTCGACGACGGCGAGCCGTCCCGTCCGGCTACGGGATCCGGCCAGTGAGCGCTGCCGCGCCAGCCCAGAATCCCCTGGCCGTTGCCGCCGAAGCGGATATTGCCGGGCCCTCCTGGCGTCCGCTGGTCTATCAGCTCGCCGGCATCCTGGCGGCGCTTGCCGCGCTGATCATCTGGGCGCTGACCGCTGACCTGTCGGAGACCGAACTCAACACCCTCAACCCAGACTCACTGCTCGGCTACACGCTTGAACACCTTGCCCTGACGGCTGTGTCAGCGGTTATCGTGCTGGTAATTGCCATCCCGCTCGGTATCCTGTTGACCCGCGGGCCGTTCCGACGGCTCACCGGTCCGGTGCTCGCCGTCGTCAATATTGGGCAGGCGGCCCCGGCCATCGGGTTGATTGTGCTCCTTGCCTCGTGGCAGGGATTCGGCTTCGACGCCGCCATCATCGCGCTGGTCCTCTACGCTCTGCTGCCCGTTCTCCGGAACACCATGGTTGGCCTCAACCAGGTTGATGAGCGTCTCGTCGAGGCCGGCCGGGGCATGGGGATGAGCGCCGCAGCCGTCCTGTTCAAAGTGGAGCTGCCGCTGGCGGTCCCCGTCATGCTCGCAGGTATTCGCACCGCACTGGTGCTCCTCGTGGGCACCGCCGCACTCGCGGCATTCATCAACGGCGGTGGGCTGGGGATTCTCATCATCACCGGAGTGAACCTCAACCTGGTCAGCGTCCTCGTTGTGGGCTCGGTCCTGGTGGCACTCCTGGCCCTTCTGGTCGACTGGATTGGGCGCGTTGTCGAACATGTCGCCCGCCCGAAAGGACTCTGATGCTTCCCAGCACCACACCACCCAACCGCGCCCTGCCCCGGCGGG
>NZ_ALPM01000035.1:24427-30029 GCF_000294595.1 Arthrobacter sp. TB 23
CTGCGGCGTGCCGCCGGTGCCGCGGCAGTCCTGTCCGCCGGGCTGCTGGCAACCGGTTGCGGTCTGCAACCAGCCACCTCCTACGTCCCTGCTGCGGGTCCTGGCAGCATTGCGGAAATTGTCGACGGCGAACCCCTGACCGTCACCTCCAAGAACTTCACCGAACAGCTGATCCTCGGCAAGATTGCCGTCCTCGCCGGCCAGGCGGCAGGATTCGATGTCACCGACCTCACCAACGTTCCCGGCAGCCAGCCCGTGCGTGAGTTGGTGCTCGCCGGTCAGGCCGACATGGTCTGGGAGTACACGGGAACCGCGTGGCTCACCTACCTTGGCATGAGCGAAGGCTTTCCCAACCAGGAGGAGCAGTTCGCCGCAGTCTACGAGGCTGATCTGGAGAACGGGTTGACCTGGGGGGACACCGCGCCCCTGAACAACACCTACGCCATCGCGGTGCGCAGCGAGGCCGTCGAGGAGCTCGGCGGCATCAGCACCATCTCCGAAATCGCCGAACTGCCGGTGGAGGAAAGGACCTTCTGCGTCGAGGCGGAGTTCAACTCGCGCCCGGATGGCATGAACCCCATGCTCGCCCACTACGGGATGGAGCGGGGTCAAGCGGACGGCGTCCCCGATGACAACATCAGCATTTTCGATACGGGCGCCGTCTACACCGCTACCGATAACGGCGATTGCAACTTCGGTGAAGTATTTGCCACCGATGGGCGGATCGACGCGCTCGATCTCACGGTCCTCGAGGACGATCTCGGCTTCTTCCCCGCCTACAACGCGGCACCGGTGTTCTACACGGAGACCCTTGAGGCGCACCCTGGACTGGAGGACGTCTTCGGCGCAATTGCCCCGACCCTGACCGACGAGGCGCTACGGGCCATGAACCTGCGGGTCGACGTCGAGGGCGAAGAGCCCGCGGACGTCGCCTTCGACTTCATGGTGGAGCAGGGCTTCATCTCCGAGCCGGAGGGGCCGCTCGGCTCCGACAGCTAGGGCCCGCTAGGGCTCGCTCGCTGTGAGGGCGGTGATCATCCGTTCCAGGCGGGCGATCCCAGAAAACCGGCCAGCGTTGTCGGTGACAAGGATTGGTTCGAACCGGTGGGCAGGTTCGCGGGTAATCGACCGGTCGAGGGCCGCAGCCAGGGGAGTGTCAAGATTCGCCCGCAGTCCTTGACTGACAACTCCCAGAGCCGCGGCATCGGGTGTGAGCAGCGAAACTGGCCGCAGATCAGCATCGATCAGCACCGTCGCAGTCAGCCCGGGATCGGCGGTGAAAACCTCGATTGCCTGGGCCATGCTCAGCACGGCGGGGGCTGGCTCGACGACGTCGCGCAGCACCGTCTTCGTATCCGCCACCTGCCGGGCGGCGAGACGGTGCGCCAGGTCGAAGTCGAGTCCGGCCCACGGTGGTCCCGGCCGGGCCAGCAAATAGCCCTGTACCAGGGGGACGCCGAGACTGACCAGGGTATCCAGTTCTTCTGAACGTTCCACGCCCTCCGCAAGAATCCATGCGTCCACCCGGCTGGCGAAGATCCCCAGCATTTCGATCAGGGCCCGTTTTGCCTCGTCACGGTCAACGTTCTGGATCAGCTCCCGGTCAATTTTGATCATTGCGGGGCGCAATTGCAGCAGATGCCGCAGGCCGGCATAGCCAGCGCCGGCGTCGTCGACGGCGATTTGGGCGCCCGCGGCACGCAACTGGTGCAGATCGGGTTCAAGCTCGAGGTAGGACTCGATGGGAGTCTGCTCGGTCAACTCGACAATGAGCCCACCCAGGTTCCCCTCCTCCCGCCACACGCTGCGGATGCTCTCGGAGGTGAGTAGCTCTGGGGAAACATTGAGGGTGAGGAAACAGTTCGCTGGCAGACTGTGACGGGCCCGGAGCGCAACCCGGAGTGCGGCCGATTCGAGGTCGGCGGCCCGGCCGTGTCGCCGTGCGGCCGCGAACCAGACCTCGGGATTCTTCTCGCCGAAGCCCGGGAAACGTGCAAGGGCTTCGTAGCCAACAACGATGCCGCGGGCGGTGTCGATGATGGGTTGGTACGCCGCGGCCAGTCCCTCGCCCCGGCAGGCACGCGCCAACAGCGCCTCCCAATCCGGCGCGTCACTGCTGCCGGCCTGGGAGGGGCTAGCTGCGGGCATCAACTAACCGGCTGGATGGCACCGCGGACAGACTGAACCAGGCTGTCTGGCACCGTGGTCAGACCGTGCACTGCAGCCGCGTGGGCGCCAACCTGGGCCAGGATCTCGTCGTCGGTACTGCACACCCACTTAGCCTCGCAACCGGGAACCACATCACCACATGCAAACGATTTCATCGAATCTCCTTGTGCTCCGCCTTCATTGGCGGTGGATTACCTTGCTGGACGTGACGGCTTCAAGTGTTATTCGCCCCGGCGGTCCAACAAGATTGCCCCAGTACCGGCTCATTTGAATACTTGAACCAGCCATGACTATCGGTCGTTCAACAAGCTGTGTAAGTGCTGCCAGTACGTTGAATCTCTCCTGGGTCCCGGACGAGGTGGTACAGCCGGGGAAACCCGGCTGCGGACCAAACCCGCAGCGTTATCCGACTTGCCGGGCTGTGTTCACCCGCTATTGGCTTGATCTCTGCTTTGATGGAGGTCAATTAGGTTGTAAACGGTTACCGCCAGCTACCTAGAAGGTCACCATGAATTACCGGACGGCCGAACATCCTCGGCCGCAGCAGTTTATCCTCCACCTCAGCGACACTCACCTGCTCGGCGGGCCCGGGCCACTGTACGGGGCGGTGGATAGCGAAGCCCGGTTACGTCAGATCTTTTCCGAACTCGAGGCCTCTGGCGCCCGACCCGAGGCGTTGGTCTTCACCGGGGACCTGGCCGACAAGGGTGAAGCCAATGCCTACGCGAAGCTCCGCGCCATTGTTGAACCGGCTGCGGCCAAACTTGGCGCGGAGGTAATCTGGGCCATGGGCAACCATGATGATCGGGCCAACTTCAGGGTCGGTCTGCTCGACCAGGCACCAGACACAGCGCCAATCGACCGCAGCTACCTCATCAACGGGTTGCGCATCATCACCCTGGACTCGACGGTCCCCGGCCACCACCACGGCGAATTCAGCCACGAGCAGTTGGTGTGGCTCGCCAACGAGCTTTTGACCCCGGCGCCCAACGGCACGCTGCTCGCCCTGCACCACCCTCCGATTCCGTGTGTACAGGACCTATCGGTCCTGGTGGAACTCCGTGGCCAACGCCAGCTGGCCGAGGTCGTCCGCGGCACCGATGTGCGCGGCATCCTGGCCGGGCATCTGCACTACTCGACTACTGCCACCTTTGCCGGGGTGCCGGTGTCGGTGGCCTCGGCCACCTGCTACACCCAGGATCTGGGGTACGACGGCGGCGGCACCCGCGGGCAGGACGGCGCCCAGGCCTACAACCTGGTGCACGTGTACGACGACACGATCGTCCACTCGGTGGTCCCGATCGGTGCCTACCGGCCCGTCGGGGAAACCGTGCCTCTCGTGGAAACACGCCGCCGGCTCGACGCCGCCGGGGTACGCATCGCCGAAGCGACCCCTCAGCGCCAGCTCACCGGAGCCTGAGCACCGGTTCGCTGGCCGACGGTCGGGTATCGCCTAAGCCCTTCTCAGCTCGACCCCCACCTCGCTCCGGCCCTCCACCTCGCGGTACCTACTTTTCCCAGGGCGCCTTGAGGGGGAAATACTTCTCCAGGAAGTCGGTGACCAGGTGCGCCCGCTCCTCCGCGGGAACCTCCGGGAAGCTCCCGTCATTAAGGCAGAAGAAGTCCGTATGCCGTTTATCCAGCAGCTTGTTCAGGCTGCGCAGCCCCGACCGCATGGTGGTGTCAATGTAGGCCACCTTGGCGGATTCCTGGGTGACGGCCCGGCCGGTCAGCAACGCGTAGTAGTGGTACAGCGAGTTGGTGACCGAAATGTTGTCCTTGGCACGGAACCGTGAGGCTGCGGTCGCGGAGAACTCGGCTGCGAACACCTCTTCCATTTCCAGCAGGACGCTGCGGCGCAAGGGTGCAGCCGTATGCTCAAGGTGTCGGGTGGTGATCCGGCCGAACCGGTCGTGCAGTAGCCTCCGGTTGACCCGCGCGGCGTTTTCGAAGCCGCTCCGTTCGGCGTCGTTGTCCCCCAACCCAATGCGAGTGTCGGCCTGGATGAACTTGGTAATCCCGCCGGGGGAGAAGAACATCTCGGGAGATACCGGACGGCCGAAGAACATGTCGTCGTTCGAATAGAGGAAGTGCTCCGACAAACCCGGAATGTGCTGCAGCTGGCTCTCGACCGCCTGCGAGTTGTGGGTGGGGAGCACCGACGTGTCCCTGAAGTGTTCCTCCGAGCGGACCAGCGTGACCGAGGGGTGATCGGCGAGCCACTCGGGGCACTCCGAATCGGTGGCGATGAAGATCCGCCGGACCCACGGCGCGAACATGTAGACCGATCGCAGGGCATATTTGAGTTCGTTGATCTGGCGGAATCTGGCCTCATGGTCGTCGCCTTCGCCCACCACCGCGTCCTTCATCCGGGCCGCCCTGGCTGCCTGGTATTCGGGCGAACTACCATCCACCCAGGAGAAGACCAGATCGATTTCGAAGTCGATATCCGTCGCATGGTCCGCGAACATGTTGTCGATGGTGGGCCACATCAGGCCGTGTCGCTCGACTGAGCCGCGGACCACCTCGGAGGAGGGGAGGGTCCGGCGGGTCAATGAATTCTCGACCGGCAGTTCGATGGTGTCGCCGTCGAGCTTCCAAAGTTCAATCTGCACACCGGCCGAGGGGCCGAAGGACAGGCCGCCGATCGGTTCAATCCGAGGGCGGAACAGCCGGAAGATCCGCGCTTTGCCGCTGTGGGAGAGGGAGCCATCGGTGACCAGCAGGGTGGTCCGGCGCTTCGTGTCGACGGTGCGCGAGTAGAACGGCTCGTTCTTGCAGGCGGTGACCAGGGCCTCCCGGAGGCGTTCACGGAACTTGAGATCGATGGCGATGACCGGGCGCTCGTCATTTCCGCGCACCAACAGGTACTCGATGTCGGCGTCCTCAAGCGCGGCGCGGATGAACAACAGATCCTCGACCATGGCCTGGTGCGGCGTGGTGTTCTGGTTGATCAGCGTGAACCGGCGCTTGACGGTGGTGATGTCGGTGCGGTCGTTGAATCGTGCGACGGCGTCGCGCGACGCGGACTCAAGGACTTCGGCCTCATTGACCGGCTCCGGCGCGCCGAAGTAGATATCGTGTTGGGCGGCAGTGTCCGTAATGTGAGCCTCCAGAGGGTTGTCAGGTGTCTTAGCTCCATGATAAAGCCTGCCCACGACCGGGCAGACTTGTCTGGCTGGGCCTCTAGTAGGTGGAGTACAGTTCCCCGACACGCAGCTCGGTGTCCACCCGGTTGTCGATACCCGGCAGCGGGCAGGCCCACGCCTCGTCATAGGCGCACGACGGGTTGTAGGCGAAGTTCAGGTCGATGATCAGCCGTTCGCCGACAACGCCAAGGTGTGCACCCTTCACCGTGTCCAGCACGTAGCGGCCACCGCCGTAGGTCCCGCCGGCCGTGCCAGTAGACCCGTCGCGCAACGGCAGGAACAGC
>NZ_ALPM01000036.1:0-31585 GCF_000294595.1 Arthrobacter sp. TB 23
GCCGCCATAGCGCCAGGCGTCCGACGCCGTCGAGCCCCACCGTGCCCAGCCGCTGGAAGGTCACCGTACCGTCCGTGCCGGTGGGGACGTCCATTTCCTCGCCCACGCCGTCGTCGTCGATCACTGCCTCGAACCGGTACTCCGGCTGGTACGGGGCCACCGCGAGACCGTCGAAGGCGGCCACAGCCGTCGCGTCGAGCGGGGAGGCGGGATGGCTGGCGAACAGCTTGTCCCGGCCCGCGCGCCACAGGTCATGCGCGGACGACGGCGAACCGGCCTGCGCGCTTTCGCGCACCTGCCCGTAGAGCTCGAATACCTGCTGACGCCAGTCAGCAATGTGCAGGGCCGTAGTAGCTGTAGGCATTTCACCAGCCTAGCGGTCGACGTCGGGCGGCCGTCATGGAAACTCCAAATACAGTTGCCCAGGCGTACTGTGTCATCTGTGGCAACCGGTATCTTCTTCATCGTTCTGTTCTCCATCCTGCTCGGAGCAATTGCCCAGCGGATCGCCGGCCTGGGTTTCGCCCTGCTCATCGCGCCGTTCCTGGTGATCATCCTGGGCCCGCATGAGGGAGTGGTGCTGGTCAATATTTGCGGGGTGGTGTCCTCTGCCCTGATTGTCGGCAGGGTCTGGAAGGACATCGACTGGAGCATGTTCCGGTGGATGGTCATCCCCTCCGTTTTCGGCTCGATTCCCGGTTCGATTGCCGCGGTGATGCTCCCATCGGCACCGCTGTCGGTGACGGTTGGCGGCGTTGTCCTGGTGGCGCTGTCGGTGTCGCTGGTGTTGCAGCGCTCGTCGGTGGTGGTGCGCGGCAATGCGCCGAAGGCAGTTGCGGGGTTCGCCGCCGGCCTCACCAATGCAATGGCTGGTGTGGGCGGGCCCGCCGTCAGCGCCTACGCCCTGCTGTCCCGTTGGCCGCAACGCCCTTTCGCGGCGACTCTGCAGCCGTTTTTCGTGGTGATCGGGCTCATCACCCTCGCGGTCAAGCTCAGTCTCGACCCCACCGATGCCCCCGCGCTGCAATGGTGGATGTGGTCGGCGATCGGCGTTGTGATCGTCGTCGGAATCTTCGCCGGTGAGAAGCTCTCCCGGTTCATCAAGGACGACCATGCCCGGTTATTTGTGATTGTGATCGCTTTCTTCGGCGCCACGGCTGCACTGGTCAAGGGATTGCTGGATCTCCTGCTCTAGGGCCGGGGGCTGGCGCGGCTGAACCGGGGCGTGGCACCGAGTCGCTGAACCTCGGAGGCAGCTGCCGGTGGCACCATTGAAGAGATGAAACTTCCTCTCCGTGTGCCCGGTCGGCGTGCCCTGCCCATGCCCCTGTGGCTGCAGGGTGTGTTCGAGCTGGCCCAGGCAGCAGTGATTTCCGCTCTGTTGATCCTGGTTCCCCTGGCCGCCGTATGGCTGGCGGGTGGATTCGCCGATCGGACGCCTACCGGAATGCTGCAGTTGGGCGGCCAGGCGTGGCTCCTCATCCACGGAGTGCCTCTGGAAGTGACTTTCGCACCGGCCAACCCGGACGGTGTGGGAACCACCGGGATCCTCTCCATCGTGCCGTTGGGCCTGACCCTGATCCCGTTCCTGCTTGCCTGGCGGGCCGGTCGGCGTCTGGCGCGGGCCTCCTACTCCGATCAGCTGTGGCAGGCGCTCCTGGGTGCCCTCGGGATTTACGCGCTGGTGGGGGGCGGCGTTGCCTACCTCTGCGCTACGGCTGAAGCGACTGTCCCGCTTGCTGCGGGCGCCCTGATTCCCCTGTTGTCGGCCGGGCTGGGGCTGGTGATTGGCGCGTACCGCGAGGCGGGCGCGTGGAGCCGCCTGATCGGCGTCGACCGCGCCGCCTGGCTGGCGAAAACCAGCCAGAGCTCCCGGTGGGCCGGATCCTACGCCTGGGCCTGCCTGAGGTCCGGATTCCTTGCGCTGGTGGTATCCCTGGGGTTATCGGCGTTACTGCTGGCCGTCACCCTCGGGCTGCGCTGGGCAGAAATGGCGACCGTCTATCAGCGCCTCGATGCAGGGATTGTTGGCGGGAGCGCCCTGACTCTGGCCCAGCTCGGCTTCCTGCCCAACCTGGTGGTGTGGACCCTTTCCTGGGCTTCCGGTGCAGGGTTTGCGCTGGGGTCCGGCAGCGCCATTTCTCCGCTGACGACCAGCGCCGGACCGCTGCCAGCCATCCCGGTCCTCGGCGCGGTGCCGCCCGGCACCCTCGAATACGGGCTGGCGGCTCTCGCCATCCCGGTTCTGGCGGGGCTGCTGGCCGGCTGGTGGTTCTTCCGGGAAGGCGAGAACCACCTCGACGAGTGGCTGGAAATCAAGGTGGCAAGGCGGTGGGTTACGGCAAGTCTGTCGACCCTGGCGGCCGCCGCCCTGATTGGACTGACCGCCGGTGTTGCAGCCGGGGTGGTCGCATGGGTGTCTCATGCGTCGCTAGGCCTCGGCCGGCTGGTGGATTTGGGCCCCAACCCGCTGTGGGTGGGCCTGTTGATTGCCGGGGAGGTGGCTGTCGGCGTCGTCATCGGTTACGCGGCGGGGCCGTTGCTGGAGCGTGAAAAGCGCGCCTAGCCGGTGTCACTTCCCCCAAAAGAGTGGCTGACCCGCAACTATGTCCCAGACGAGTGGCTGACCCGCAAATAAGTGGTGGCGCAACCACGCGGATGCGGTGCTGCCACTTTTCTGCGGCCGGCGGCGCCCAGGCGGGGCGTGCGGCGGCCCGGCGAGGCAAGGCCAGGCAAGGCCCCGGCGAGGGCGGTGCCGCCTAGTGGGACCCGCAAGGATCGGTCAGGAGTCGGGGAGGAGGCCACCCAGGTTGCTGAGCTCGTCCTGGCACGCGCTTTGTGCCGAGTGGGTCAGGGCGGTGCTCATGCATTCCTCGTACTCGGCGGTGACCGGCCAGAAGGCAACCTGGGCACCGGTCCCGAGGACCAGGAACGTCGTCGCCGCCAATCCGATCACCGTGGTGACGCGGAGCATCCCGGGAAGTTTGTCCCGCACCGCCCGCACCAGGGCGAAGATCCCGAGTACCAGGGCCGCCAGGCCGAAGACCAGCCCGAAGACCTTCCACGGCAGGGGAAGGGTCGCGGTGAGGACCGCGCCCAGCATCGCCAGCAGGAACCATCTGAAGTAGCTTCTCGTCCGGGCCAGCTCTTTTTCCTCGGGTGACCCAGCAGCGGGCGGAGCTGGCTTGGTGGGGCGGGGGCTGTCGGTCATGGTTTAACCCTAGGGTAGAGCGCAGCCTATGGTTGACCCATGCGCATCGTAGTCCTGGTTTCCGGTACCGGATCCAACCTTCAGGCGGTCATCGATGCCGTCAGCACCGGCTCCCTCGACCTCACCATCGCGGCCGTCGGCGCCGACCGGCACGGCACCTACGGGGTGGAGCGGTCAACAGCAGCGGGCATCGACGGGTTCGTGGTGGACTTCAAGTCCTTCGACCAGCGTGCCGACTGGAACGCGGCCCTGACCGAGAAGGTCGCCTCCTACTCCCCGGACTACGTGGTGTCCTCGGGATTCATGCGGATCGTCGACCAGGGTTTCCTCGATGCGTTCCCCAACCGCTACCTCAACACCCACCCGGCCCTGCTGCCGAGCTTCCCCGGCGCCCACGGTGTCCGTGACGCGTTGGCCTACGGGGTGAAGGTGACCGGCTGTACGGTGATGATCGCCGACGCCGGCGTCGACACCGGCCCGATCCTCGCGCAGGCCGCCGTCGAGGTGCTCGACGACGACACCGAGGACACCCTCCACGAACGCATCAAGGTGAAGGAGCGGGCGCTTCTCATCGAGACCCTCCGTCAACTCGCACTGGACGATCGCTGAGATGGCCATCGTCGACAACGCTGTCTATCTGGAGGGTAAACGGCAAACAGACCCGGTCTCGCTGGCTGAAACCTTCGAGTTCATGCGATCCCTCGGCGGAATGGCGTGGATCGGTCTGTACCGGCCCGACGACGACGAGCTCGCCGCCGTCGCCGACGAATTTTCCCTCCACCAACTTGCGGTCGAAGACGCGATGGAGGGTCATCAGCGGTCCAAGCTGGAACGCTACGGATCCACGTTGTTTGTGGTGCTGCGGCCGGCCCGCTACCTCGACGCCGAGGAGAAGGTCGAATTCGGCGAGCTTCATGTATTTGTCGGTGCCGACTTTGTGGTGACCGTGCGGCACGCCGAGTCGCCGGATCTGGGCCGGGTCCGGCGACGGCTGGAGGATACACCCGAGCTGCTGAAAATGGGGCCGTCAGCCGTGCTGTACGCGATCCTGGACGAGGTCGTCGACGAGTATGAGCCCGTGGTGAACGGACTTGAGAACGACATCGACGAAATTGAGAACGAACTCTTCGGCGGTGAGCCTGGTGTCTCCCGTCGCATCTACGACCTGCACCGCGAGGTGATCGAGTTTCAGCGTGCCACCCAACCACTGCAGTTCATGGTGGAGAACCTGGAGCGCGGATCAGAGAAATATCATTTGGACCCGGAGATCAGCCGCCGGCTGGGCGACGTCCTTGACCATGTGATCCGGCTGGTCGAACAGGTCAACACGTTCCGTACCCTTCTGCAGAATGCCCTCACCGTTCACTCGACACTGGTGGCGCAACGTCAGAATGAGGAAATGACCCGGTTGACGGAGACGTCCCTGAGGCAGAACGAGGAAGTCAAGCGGATCTCCTCCTGGGCTGCGATCCTCTTCGCGCCCACCCTGGTCGCCGCGATTTACGGAATGAACTTCGATTTCATGCCCGAACTGCAGTGGGCGTTGGGCTACCCGTTTGCCCTGGTGCTCATGGTCGCCACCGGCGTGGGGCTGTATCTGGCGTTTAAGCGGAATCGCTGGTTGTAGCGCCTGCCGGCTTCACCTTGTTGAGTGCAACGCCGCGGGTTTCCGGGGCGTTGCGTGCCATCCACAGCACCGCCAGCAGCACGAGCAGGCCGGTCGCCGCGAAGGTAAGCGGCAGGCCGAGGACCGGCCAGAGCAGCGAGCCGAAGATTAGTGGCACCAGGCCGGCTCCTACCCGGGACACGGTGGACGCCCAGCCGAACCCTGAGGCGCGCAGCTCGGTGGGGTACAGCTCCGACACATAGGTGTAGAGCACCGGGATGGCGACCTGGATCAGGAACCCGAACAGCAGCAGCCAGGCGGTGGCGACGGCGGGGAGTTCGACGGTGAGCGCGAAAATCACCAGCGCGACGGCGGACAGCGGACCTGACACGGCGAGGATCCACTTCCGTCCGACCCGTTCCACCAGCAACGCAGCGGCGACGACGCCGAAGAACCCCACCGCTGTCATTCCGGCGGTGGTGAGGAAAGCAACCGACTGTTCGTAGCCCGCCTGTACGAGAATCTGTGGCATCCAGGTCAGTGCCCCGTAATAGACCAGAAGGATGCTCAGGAACAGTCCCCAGGCGGCGAGGGTGATTCGCCAGTCGAATCGCCACAGGGCGGTGAGCTGGCCGGAGACCGAACCGATGGACAGCTTCGGTGTTTCTGCGGGGGAGGGGAGCCGCCAGGGGGTTGGCGTGGCGCCGGTGCGTTCCACCAGGTCGTTGATCACCGCTTCGGCCTCAGCCTGGCGGCCCTTCTGGACCAGGAAGAGTGGGGACTCGGGTACCGACCGGCGCACCCAGAACACCAGCAGGGCAGGCAGCACCATCACGAGCATCAGGTACCGCCAATCACCGAAGGCAGTCATCAGGAGCGCTGAGACCACCCCGCACAGGGCGGCCCCGATGGGCCACCAGGCATCCATGGCGGTCAGTACCCGACCGCGGTGTTTACGGGGGGTGAACTCGCCGACCAGGGCGTAGTCCACCGGGATGCAGCCGCCTAACCCAACCCCGGCCATGAACCTGAACACACAAAACCAGATGAAATCGGGGGAGAACGCGCCCAGGACGGTGAAGATGGAGAAGATCAGCAGGGTGAGGGTGAACGCGCGTTTCCGACCGATGATGTCCGCAATGGACCCCCAGGCGAACGCGCCGATGGCCATGCCGATGAGGTTGGAGGTGGCCACCCAGGCGGCTTCGCCAGGCGCCAGGTCCCAGTGGTCCGACAACAACGGGATGAGGTACCCGTTCAGGGTGACATCCCACGCGTCGAACATGAAGCCGAGGCCGCCGATGAGGAAAATCTTCCCCTGCACTCTCCAGCGCCACGGCAGTTCCTGCACCACCTGGTCTCCGGTGGGTAGTTCAGTTTCGGTGCTCACGGGGAAACTGTACCGTCGGAGCCTCCCTTCACCAGAAACCCCCCTGCGTCGAGTCAACACAAAGAACAGGTTTTCCGAGAAATTCCGGCTATTTGTGCCGACTCGCAGGCAGAGGCGGCCCGCAGCGCCCCGTGACTTAGAATGAAGTCGATCCCACCCGCAGCAAAAATCCTGGAGCCACCGCGTGACTTTGAACCATCTTGACCAAGTTCCCATCCGCCGGGCCCTGATCTCGGTGTACGACAAGACGGGGCTGGAGGAACTGGCCACGGGCCTGCACCGCGCCGGCGTCAGTATTGTCTCCACCGGGTCCACTGCGAAGCGCATTGCCGCGGCTGGCGTCCCCGTCACGGAAGTTTCTGAGCTCACCGGTTTCCAGGAATGCCTCGACGGCAGGGTCAAGACCCTTCATCCCCGTGTCCATGCGGGAATCCTCGCCGACCGGCGCCGCGATGACCACGTCGAGCAGCTCCGCGAGCTTGAGGTGGAACCTTTCGACCTGGTGGTCGTGAACTTGTACCCCTTCGTCGACACGGTGAAGTCCGGCGCGGCCGAGGACGACGTCGTCGAGCAGATCGACATTGGCGGCCCGGCAATGGTCCGCTCCGCCGCAAAAAATCACCCCTCGGTGGCGATCGTCGTGGATCCGGCACGGTACGGCGACGTGGTGGCTGCCGCCGACGCCGGCGGGTTCGACCTCAGCGCGCGACGCCGGTTGGCTGCGCTCGCGTTCTCGCACACCGCCGCCTATGACAACTCGGTAGCGGCGTGGACGGCGGCCCAGTTCGGTGACGGAACCGACGACGGCGACACCTGGCCCGCGTACGCGGGCCTGGCCCTGGAAAGGTCGGAGGTCCTCCGGTACGGCGAAAACCCGCACCAGGACGCCGCCCTGTATGTGGAGAAGGGCGCCACTCCGGGCATCGCCCAGGCCGACCAGCTGCACGGCAAGGCCATGAGCTACAACAACTACGTCGACGCCGACGCCGCCCTGCGTGCCGCATTCGACTTTGACCAGCCAGCTGTTGCCATCATCAAGCACGCCAACCCGTGTGGTGTGGCGGTCGGCGCGGCGGACGCGGCCGACCCCATCGCGGACGCGTACTCCAAGGCACACGCCTGCGACCCGGTATCGGCGTTCGGTGGGGTCATTGCCGCGAACCGGACGGTCACGGCGGCCATGGCCGCCGCGGTGAAGGACGTCTTCACCGAAGTGGTCATCGCCCCCGACTTCGAGCCCGAAGCGGTGACCATTCTCTCCGCCAAGAAAAACATCCGCCTGCTGACCCTGCCGGAAGGCTACCGGCGTGATCCGGCCGAGCTCAGGCAGGTCTCAGGAGGAGTGCTGGTGCAGTTGACCGACACGGTCAAGGCCGACGGCGATGCCCCCAACACGTGGACCCTCGCCGCCGGGCCGGCAGCCGACGAACGCACCCTCGCCGACCTCGCCTTCGCCTGGACCGCGTGCCGTGCCGCCAAGTCCAATGCCATCCTCCTCGCCGACGGCGGGGCAGCCGTGGGAGTGGGCATGGGGCAGGTCAATCGGGTTGATTCCTGCAAGCTCGCGGTCGAGCGGGCCAACACCCTGGCCGGTGACGGCGTCGACCGGGCCCGTGGCGCCGTAGCGGCGTCGGACGCGTTCTTCCCCTTCGCCGATGGCCTCCAAATCCTGCTCGACGCCGGGGTCCGCGCGGTAGTGCAGCCGGGCGGATCAGTACGGGACCAGGAAGTAGTGGACGCAGCAACCGCCGCGGGGATTACCATGTACTTCACGGGCACCAGGCACTTCTTCCACTAGCCGGCCCCACAGAGACAGGGCAAGGCGCATGGAGGTCGGATCGATTCTTACCCTCGCGGCGGGGATGGCACTGGCTGGGTCGGCCTTCGCCCCGGCAATCGCCCCGGGAACCCGGATGATCTCGGCCTTCCTCGGTCTTGCGTTATCCCTGCTCGCCGTCGTCACGCTGTTCCTCGGAGCCTCCCCGGGGCTGTTCCTGTGGGTCATTGCCGGCCTGTTTGCGGTCAGGAACTTCCGGGCAGCCGACCGGCACCGGAAGAAGGTGGACGCGGGCGTGGACCCGGCACGCCACCCCAACCTGAAGGACCTGCGCCAGGCCCAGCTACCGGCCTGGGCGCCGAAGGTGCCCGGGCTGAGCGGCCCCGGGACCGCCGGGGTGACCCGGCAGGGGACGATGGGGGCACGTCAGCCGACCATCAGGCAGGGCCAGGCGGCTTCGTACCCCACTGCCGGGCAGGCACCCGGGCACAATTCGGCGCCCGACACCCGCGGACTGCGGCCCGCCCCGGCCACCGACCGGTGGGGTAAACCCATTCCGCCCGGGTCCATGATGGACCGTTGGGGAAACATTGTGCCCACCGAAGGGCACCTTCCCGGTGAGCCCATTTAGGGCACCAATAGTGGCCTGTGGCATAGTTGAGCAGGATAAAACCAGTACAAATCACGGGCCGTGCTGCGTCCATCACAACGGCTGCCGGCCCACCACCGCAAGGAGACCGTGTGGCTGACGCGCCTGCAACAAAAATCAAGGTACAGGGTTCGGTTGTCGAACTCGACGGCGACGAGATGACCCGAATTATCTGGCAGTTCATCAAGGACCGCCTGATCAACCCCTACCTGGATATCGACCTCAAGTACTACGACCTCTCCATCCAGAACCGCGACGCGACCGATGACCAAGTCACCATCGACGCCGCAAACGCCATCAAAGAACACGGCGTCGGCGTCAAATGTGCCACCATCACCCCCGATGAGGCCCGCGTCGAAGAATTCGGCCTGAAGAAGATGTGGGTTTCGCCCAACGGCACCATCCGCAACATTCTCGGCGGTGTCGTCTTCCGCGAACCCATCATCATCTCCAACATCCCGCGCCTGGTGCCGGGCTGGAACAAGCCCATCATCATCGGCCGCCACGCGCACGGTGACCAGTACAAGTCCACCAACTTCAAGGTGCCGGGCCCCGGCAAGGTCACCATGATGTTCGAGCCCGCTGACGGCTCCGAGCCAATGAAGTTCGACGTCGTCACCATGCCTGAAGAGGGCGGCGTGGCGATGGGCATGTACAACTTCAACGAGTCCATCCGGGACTTCGCCCGGGCGTCCTTCGCCTACGGCCTGCAGCGCCAGTACCCCGTGTACCTGTCGACGAAGAACACCATCCTGAAGGCCTATGACGGCCAGTTCAAGGATCTCTTCCAGGAAGTCTTCGACGCCGAGTTCAAGGACCAGTTCGAAGCGGCTGGCCTGACCTACGAGCACCGCCTGATTGACGACATGGTGGCTTCCGCCATGAAGTGGGAAGGCGGCTATGTCTGGGCCTGCAAGAACTACGACGGCGACGTCCAGTCCGACACCGTCGCCCAGGGCTTCGGCTCGCTGGGTCTGATGACCTCGGTGCTCATGACCCCAGACGGCAAGACCGTCGAGGCTGAAGCCGCCCACGGCACGGTGACCCGTCACTTCCGCCAGCACCAGCAGGGCAAGCCCACCTCCACCAACCCGATCGCGTCGATCTTCGCGTGGACCCGCGGGCTGATGCACCGCGGCAAGCTGGATAACACCCCGGAGGTCATCACCTTCGCTGAAACCCTCGAGGACGTGGTCATCAAGACCGTCGAGGCCGGCCACATGACCAAGGACCTCGCGGCCCTCGTCGGACCGGACCAGGCATACCAGACCACCGAGGAATTCCTTGCGACCCTCGATGACAACCTGAAAGCACGCCTGGGCTAGCACTCGCTCAGCAGACACGGAGAGACCCGGCGGAATTCCGCCGGGTCTCTCCGTGTCTGTGCCCGTGACTGTGCCCGGGGCGTCGGCTACGGGCCGCTACTCGCCGTCGTCGTTGGCGTAGCGCAGCCCCAGCTGGTTCCTGACCCCGTCCAGGAGCCGCATCGTGTTGAGGGTATCGGCCCAGGGCATGGTGGGTGACTCGGTCAGACCCTGCTGGATGCACCGGGTGGTTTCGCGCAGCTCGTAGACATAGCCACGACCGGCCTGCTCAAAGGTCTCCACCCGTTGCTCGCCCTGATGGGGGTGGATGGTCAGCTCCCGCGGGTTGTGCAGCACCGACCCGGTCCGCAACCAGCCTGCCGAGCCCGACACGGTAGCCTGGCCCGGGCCGGAGGAGACGAGCGACGACGTCAGCTGAGCCTGGCCGCCGCCTTCGTAGCTGAGGGTGAGCGCGTTTTGGGTGTCGATGTTGTCGTCGTTCAGGGCGCCTGTTGCGGTCACTGCGGCGGGGAACCCCAGCGCGCCGAGGGCCCAGGTCAACGGATAGACGGTGAGGTCAAGCAGCGCCCCGCCGCCAGCAGCCGGGTCCCACAGGCGGTGGGTTCGCGAGTGGTCGGAGGGGAAGCTCAGATCGGCTTGTACCCACTGGATTTCACCGAGCTCGCCGGAATGAATGATCTCCCAGGCCCGGTTGACGCTCGGGAGGAAACGGCTCCAAAGGGCTTCCATCAGGAAGAGATTGCGGGTCCGGGCCAGGTCGATCAGCTCCGCGGCTTCCCGCGCGTTGACGGTAAAGGCCTTCTCGCAAAGGACGTGCTTGCCTGATTCCAGGGCCGCCTTGGCCACCTGGTAGTGCTGGGCGTGGGGGGTCGCGATGTAGACGACGTCGACGTCGGGGTCGTTGAAGAGCCGCTGGTACCCGGTCTCGCCGTCGGCGTCGTAATAGCTCGCCACGAAACCGAACTCCTCAGCGAAGGCCTGGGCCGATTCCTGCGATCGGGAGCTGACCGCCTGCAAAACACTGTCCTCCAGCCCGGCAAGATCCTGGGTGACGTTGCCGGCGATGCGGCCGGTGGCGACGACGCCCCAGCGTAGTGGCTCGCCGGTGGCTGCGAACGGATCGGGGGCGTCGGGTGCGGCGCAGGGTGGCCGGGGGATTTGCTGGGCAGGTGTGTGGAGGTTCATCGTTCCATCTTTGCGTGGCTGAGGACAAAAAAGTAGCCCGGCCCATCCGGACCGGGCTACTTCAATCACATCGGTTACTCGTTGACGATCTCGGAGAGCGTTGGGTCGTTCTCGTAGGCTTCGGCAGCGTTTTCCATGGTGACGATCTGTGGTTCGAGCAGGTACGCGGGAACAACCTTCACGCCGTTGTCGTAGGAGTCGGGATCGTTGATCTCGAGTTCCTCGCCTGCGCCCAGCCCCTGAACCATTTCAATGGCGTGGGAGACGAGTGCGCGGGTGTCCTTGTTGATGGTGGAGTACTGCTCGCCGGCCATGATGGAGCGAACCGACTCAACCTCGGAGTCCTGCCCGGTCACGATGGGCAGTTCCTTGCCGCTGGCCTTGACCGAGGTCAGGATGGCGCGGGCCAGGGTGTCGTTTGGGGAGAGGACGCCGTGCAGTTCCTCGGAACCGTAGGTGCCGGTCAGGAGGGTATCCATGCGGGTCTGCGCGTTGCCGGCTTCCCAGCCCTGGGTGACAGCCTGGTTGAACTCGGTCTGGCCGGAGGCGACGACGACGTTGCCGGACTCGATCTCTGGCTCGAGGATGCTCATCGCACCGTCGAAGAAGACCTGGGCGTTGGCATCATCGGGTGAACCAGCGAACAGTTCAATGTTGTAGGGACCTTCGCCGCGCTCGGCCATTCCGTCGAGCAATGCCTGGCCCTGCAGCTCGCCCACCTGGAAGTTGTCGTAGGCCACGTAGTAGTCAACGTCTTCCGTGTTCGTCAGCAGGCGGTCATACGCGATGACGGTGATGCCGGCTTCCTTGGCCTGGGCCAGCTGGGTTCCCAGCTGAGCGCCGTCGATGGCGCCGACAATCAGCACCTCGACGCCGTTGGTGATCATGGAGCTGATCTGGTTCTGCTGCTCAGAGACGCCACCGTTGGCGAACTGAACGTCGGGTTCGTACCCGGCTTCGGTGAGGCCGTCGTTGAACAAGCCCTCAGCCAGAACCCAGTTCTCTGAAGTCTTCTGGGGCAGGGCGACGCCGATCGCTGCACCGTCCTCGAATCCTCCCTCGCCCTCGGTTTCGGTCCCGGCGTCGCGACCGCAACCAGAGATGGCTAACGCTGAAATTGCGGCGATTGCCGCTAGTGATTTTGCGTACTTACGCATTGTTGCTCCTTTAGTGGACTCAATAACTTACTGCTGAAGTGTTGGTTAGGGTCAGCGGGCGGAAACGTCGTTGGAGATGACGGTCTCGGTGGCTGTCGGCAGTTCGGGTTTCCCCTTGTTGCCGAAATTCTTCATGATCATGCCGGTGATGGAGGGCTTGCCCTGGCTCTTGTTGTAGACGTCGAAGGCGACGGCGACCAACAACACGAGGCCCTTGATAATCTGCGTCAGGTCGGCGCCAACGCCGAGCAGCTGCAGGCCGTTGTTCAGGACCGCCATGACGAGCCCGCCGATCACGGATCCCACCACTGTGCCCACACCACCGGTCACTGCGGCGCCACCGATGAATACTGCGGCAATGGCATCGAGTTCCCAGCCGACGCCGTCGAACGGGCCTGACGCCGTGGAGCGTCCCACGAAGATCATGCCGGCCAGCGCCGCCAGGATGGACATGTTCATCATGACGAGGAAGTCGACCCGGCGGCTTCGGACGCCCGACAGCTTCGCTGCGTGGCGGTTGCCACCGACCGCGTATACGTGGCGGCCAATGATGGTCTTGGTGGAGATGAAGCCGTAGATGATGACCAGTGCGCCGAGGATCAGCCCGGGAACTGGGAATGAGGTGCCGGGGTTGCCGGTGGCGAACAGGTAGGTGGCGTATAGAATGACCGCCGAGAGCAGCGTCATTTTGACTACCGAGACCCACACCGGGGGAGCCTCGGCGCCGATCTTGGCGAAACGCTTGCGGGTGCGTACCTCGTTGTAGATCACCGCTGCGACGAGCGCGAAGCCGAGCAGCAGGGTGAGGTTGTTGTAGCCCAGATCCGGCCCTATTTCGGGCAGGTATCCGGCACCAATGAAGCGGAACTCCTGGGGGACGGGGACCGTGTTGGACTGCCCCACGAACTGGTTGGCGCCGCGGAAGAGCAGCATGCCGGCCAGCGTGACGATGAACGCCGGGATGCCGACATACGCCACCCAGAAGCCCTGCCATGCCCCAATCAGGGCACCCAGGATCAGGCCGACGACGATACCCAGGTACCAGGGGAAGTCCCAGTCCCGCATCACCAGGGCGACGACAATGCCGGCGAACGCTGCGATCGAACCGACCGACAGGTCGATGTGGCCGGCAATGATCACCAGCACCATCCCGATCGCGAGGATCAGGATGTACGAGTTGCCGTTGAAAAGGTTCATCATATTGCCGGAGGTGAGCGTCTTGCCGCCGGTCATGATCTGGAAGAAAACGACCAGGGCGAGAAGGGCGAAGATCATCCCGAACTGCCGTGTATCGCCGCCAAAAAGTTGTTTGAGGGAGGTCATGGGGTGGGTCCTAAGAGCTAGGCAGTCTTCCTGCGGGCGGTCATAAGTTTCATCAACGATTCCTGGTCAGCTTCTCCGCGGGCTAGTTCCCCCGTGATGGCTCCCTCGAAGATTGTGTAGATACGGTCGGAGATGCCCAACAGTTCAGGCAGTTCCGAGGAGATGACGATGACGCCCTTGCCCTGGTTGGCAAGCTCCTGGATGATCCCGTAAATCTCGTACTTGGCTCCGACGTCGATGCCGCGGGTGGGTTCGTCGAGGATCAGCAGGTCGGGGTCGGTGAACATCCACTTGGCGAGGACCACCTTCTGCTGGTTCCCGCCCGAAAGCTTGGCCACTCCCTCGTTGACTGATGGCGTCTTTGTCCTCAACGACTTGCGGTACTTCTCGGCGACGACAAATTCCTGGTCGTTATCCACCACCAGTCCGCGGGTGATCTTCTTCAGTGCCGCCGAAACCGTGGTGGTCTTGATGTCGTCGAGCAGGTTCAGTCCGAGTGACTTCCGGTCCTCAGTGACGTAGGCCAGCCCATGCTTGATGGCCGACGGCACCGATCTGAGGGTGACAAGCTCGCCGTCCTTGTAAATCTCACCCGAGATGAAGTTCCCGTAGGAGCGTCCGAAGATGGAGCGCGCCAGCTCAGTACGTCCAGCGCCCATCAGGCCGGCGAACCCCACGACCTCACCCCGACGGACTTTGAAGCTTGAGTCCTTGCAGACCAGCCGGTCCGCGACGGCCGGGTGGCCGACGTTCCAGTTGCGGACCTCAAAGAAGGTTTCGCCGATCTTCGGGGTGTGGTCGGGGAAGCGCGACTCAAGGGACCGGCCAACCATGCCGCGGATGATCCGGTCCTCGTCGACGCCGTCGTTCTTCACATGCAGCGTCTCGATGGTCTTGCCGTCGCGGATGATCGTGATTGAGTCGGCGATCTGTTCGATCTCGTTGAGCTTGTGGGAAATCATGATGCAGGTGATGCCCTTGGATCGCAGTCCGGCCATCAAATCGAGGAGGTGCTGCGAATCGGATTCGTTCAGGGCGGCGGTGGGCTCGTCGAGGATCAGGAGCTTCACGGATTTGCTGAGGGCCTTGGCGATCTCGACCAGCTGCTGCTTGCCAACGCCAATGTCCTTGACCGGGGTGTTCGCTTCTTCGCGAAGCCCTACCCGCGCCATGAGTTCAAGGGTCTGGGAGTTCACCGAGTCCCAGTTGATGACCCCGTTTCGGCTCGGCTCGTTGCCGAGGAAAATGTTCTCGGCGATGGAGAGCTCAGGGATGAGCGCGAGTTCCTGGTGAATGATCACGATGCCAGCTGATTCGCTGGACCGGATGTCCTTGAACTCCACTTCTTCGCCCTGGAAGATGATGCTGCCGTCATAGGTGCCGTGCGGGTACAGGCCCGAGAGGACCTTCATTAGGGTGGACTTGCCAGCACCGTTTTCCCCGCAGATCGCGTGGATCTCGCCAGCCTCGACGGTGATGGAGACCTGGTCGAGGGCCTTGACTCCCGGGAATTCTTTGGTGATGGAACGCATTTCCAGAATCTTGTGATGTTCCATACGCATCCTCCCTGGTGACGGCATTGGCTGTACCTGACCCCTAGTGGTCAGAATAGGAAGTTAACCCTGCCAAGCCGCTTGGAGTCAAGTCTTGAACACATAAGCAATTATATTGGTAGCTAAACGTTATGAAGGTGCGGTTGCGAGAGAACGACGGCGGCTCCTCCGAGGGCCTCAGTACGGTCCCCGAGGGCAGACATCAGTACGGTGGTGGACTCGCCGACCACTGGGACCGCGTTACGGAGGAGGCCCCGCCGGATCGGCTCCAGCAGGATGTCCCCGAGACTGGTGAGCGGCCCACCAATCACCACCAGTTCAGGGTTGATCAGGTTTGCTACGTTGGCGACCGCTTTGCCGAGGGCGAGGCCGGCGTCGTCAATCACTCGCAGCGCCGCCGTGTCGCCGGCCAGCACCAGGCTCAGCAGTTCGTCCACCGAGATGGGGCCGTCAGCGCGGCGGCTAAGCAGGTCGACCATGGTGCTGGTCGATGCGACCGTTTCGAGGCAGCCGCGGTTGCCGCACCGGCAGACGAGACCATGTTCAACGATGGTGCTGTGGCCGAGCTCGCCGGTGATGCCGACGTGGCCGTAGTAGACCGATCCGCCGAGGATCAATCCGGCGCCGATGCCCGAGCCGACCTTCAGGAACATCAG
The DNA here is from genome assembly GCF_000294595.1 of Arthrobacter sp. TB 23. Lineage (NCBI taxonomy): Bacteria > Bacillati > Actinomycetota > Actinomycetes > Micrococcales > Micrococcaceae > Arthrobacter > Arthrobacter sp. TB 23. The sequence goes on from NZ_ALPM01000036.1 coordinate 15,833, forward strand.
GTTGTCGACCGCACTGTGGGGCCCCCAGGTGACCTGGGCCAGGGCGCCGAGGTTGGCGTCATTGTCAATGAAGACGGGGAACCCGAGCCGCTCCCCGAAGGCGGCGAGGATGTTGATGCCAACCCATTCCGGCAGGATCGCACCCTGTACCACCGTGCCGGTGCGGCGGTCGATGGGGCCGGGGATGCCAACCCCGGCGCCGAGCACCGATGAGCGTGCGACGCCTGCCTTGAGGAGCAGGCGGTCGAGGAGCTGCTCGGCGGCGTCGAGCCCTTCCTCGGCGCAGTGGCCAAGGGGTAGGGCGATTGCCTCATCCTGAATTACCTGATAGTTCAGTCCGGCCAGAACAACTCGCACGTGGCGTCGGCCGATGTCGATGCCGACGGCCAGGGACCCATTGTCGTTGAGGATGACCGAGAGGGCGCGACGGCCTGAGCTGGTGGTTGGAGCTGTGGTGGCGAGGCCGGCGTCGACCATTGCCTTGACGATGTTCGAGACCGTTGCGGTGGAGAGCCCGGTTTGCCGGGCGAGTTCCGCCTGGGTCTGTGGGCCACCCACCAGGACACCGATAACGCGCTGTTGGTTGCGTTGCCGAAGAGCCGACTGGGAACCCGGGCTTGGAGGATTCCCGTCGAAGTCACGCTTGGTGTTCGGGCGTCCTGCGGGCATGTACTACAGGGTGCTACATGCACCTCTTGTAGTCAAGAAGTTAACGCTGCACGGTGTGATTGAGCCAACACCTGATAGGACGAGGCATTCTCCTTGACAGCCTCGAATTCGCTGTCGGTGAGTTCACGACGCACCTTCGCGGGCACTCCCGCGACGAGGGAGCGGGGTGGCACCTGCGTCCCCTCGAGGACCACTGCGCCCGCAGCGACCAGTGAGCCAGCGCCGATGACCGCCCCGTTCATCACGGTGGCGCTCATCCCGATGAGGCAGTCGTCGCCGATGGTGCAACCGTGGACCACAGCGGAGTGGCCGATACTGACCCGGTTCCCAACGGTGGTGGGGAAATCCGGGTCAGCGTGCAGCACGACGTTGTCCTGCAGGTTGGTGCCGTCGCCGACACGGATCGGCGCGGTGTCGCCCCGTACTGAGACGCCATAGAAGGCGCTGGAGTCCTGACCGAGCACCACGTCGCCGATGATCGACGCCGTCGGTGCAAGGAAGCAGGACTCACTGATGGTGGGGGTTTTGCCGAAGATTTCGATGATGTGGGCCATGGACCTCAGCCTAGCTGGCCGGGTCAACGGTGCCGCCAGCCTAGCTGGCAGGGTCAACGGTGCCGCCAGCCTAGCTGGAAGGGTCAACGGTGCTCACCGAATCAGGCTGGGCCCCGGTGAGGAGCCCCGTGTCCTAGTTGAAGACGATGGTCCGGCCGCCGTCGAGCAGCACCCGGTGCTCGGCGTGCCACTGCACGGCCTGGGTGAGGGTGCGGCCTTCGACGTCGCGCCCGATCGCCACAAACTGCTGGGCCGAACGGGCATGATCCACGCGGATGACCTCCTGCTCGATGATCGGCCCTTCATCCAGGGCGGGGGTGACATAGTGGGCCGTCGCTCCGATCAGCTTCACTCCACGGGCGTGCGCCTGGTGGTAGGGCTTGGCCCCCTTGAAGGAGGGCAGGAACGAGTGGTGGATGTTGATCGCCCGTCCCACCAGTTCCGAGCACAGCCCATCGCTGAGAATCTGCATGTAGCGCGCCAGGACCACCAGCTCGATGTTGTGCTCGGCGATGACAGCGCGCAGGGCGTCCTCGGCCGCGTCCCGGGTGTCAGGGGTGACCGGGATGTGATGGAAAGGAATGCCGTAGAAGGCGGCGAGGTCGGCAAGCTCGGTGTGGTTCGAGACGATCGCCGGAATCTCGATCGGCAAGGTCCCTGAACGCTGCTGGAAGAGCAGGTCGTTGAGGCAGTGCGCCGCCTTCGACGCAAGAATCAGCGTCCGGGCGGGCGCGCCGTCGTCGTGCAGCGCCCAGGTCATGCCAAACGCTGTGGCAACCGGAGCCAAGTGAGCCTCCAAAGCCGTCCGCGGAGCTGCTGTGCTCATGGCTACCCGCATGAAGAAGGTCCCGGTGTCGGGGCTTCCGTACTGCTGTGATTCGGTGATGTTGCAGCCTGAACTCACCAGCGCTCCGGCAACCGCATGCACAATGCCGGGTTGGTCAGCGCAGGAGAGCGTCAGGATAAAGGAGGTCTGGGTGGTAGCGGAGTCAGTCACAAATCAAGCGTACTTCGAATGATCGGCCTGCCGGGATACACTCGGAAGTGCCGCGACTGGCGTCAGGTGGGTCACCATCAGGAAGCGGCATGCATCGTTATCTTCGGGCAATTTCTGGAAGACTCTTTCAGGAAGGCTCCGACGACGACGGCGCGCAGTGCCGACCACGGATCGCACGCCTGGGACGTCTGGTCAAGAATTTGCTTGATGATGCTTCAGTGTGGCCGGATATCGGAGCTGCCCGGATGACTCAGCGAGTAACCTGACCTGTAGAAACGTATCCCACCCAGGAGTTTACTGTGACAACTTCGCACCTGCCCGCCACCGGATCCGCCACCTCGGCGGTCACCAACGCGCCCCTCTCCGAGATCGACCCGGAGATCGCAGCAGTCCTGACCGACGAACTTGCCCGCCAGCGCGACACCCTCGAGATGATCGCCTCCGAGAACTTCGCCCCCCGTGCGGTCCTTCAGGCGCAGGGGTCGGTCCTGACCAATAAATACGCCGAAGGTTATCCCGGCCGCCGGTACTACGGCGGTTGTGAGCACGTCGATGTTGCGGAGACCCTCGCCATCGAGCGGGTCAAGGCCCTGTTCGGCGCCGAGTTCGCCAACGTCCAGCCGCACTCCGGCGCGCAGGCCAACGCCGCGGCGCTCGCTGCGATGATCAAGCCCGGCGACAAGATCATGGGCCTGTCCCTCGCCCATGGCGGACACCTGACCCACGGCATGAAGCTCAATTTCTCCGGCAAACTCTACGAAGTTGCTGCCTACGGTGTGGAGGAAGATACCCACCGCCTGGACATGGACAAGGTCCGTGCGCAGGCGATCGCCGAGAAGCCGCAGGTCATCATTGCGGGCTGGTCCGCGTACCCGCGGCAGCTCGACTTCGCCGCGTTCCGGTCCATTGCCGACGAGGTGGGTGCACTCCTCTGGACCGATATGGCCCACTTCGCTGGCCTCGTCGCTGCCGGCCTGCACCCCAACCCGGTGCCGTACTCCGACGTCGTCACCTCCACTGTGCACAAGACCCTCGCCGGACCCCGCTCGGGCGTCATTCTGGCGAAGCAGGAGTGGGCGAAGAAGCTCAACTCTGCGGTCTTCCCGGGCCAGCAGGGCGGGCCGTTGATGCACGTCATCGCGGCGAAGGCGACGGCGTTCAAGATCGCCGGTTCCCCTGAATTCAAGGAACGCCAGGCGCGGGTCCTTGAAGGCGCCCGCATCATTGCCGACCGGTTGACCGCCACCGATGTGAGCGAGCACGGCGTTTCGGTGCTGACCGGCGGCACCGACGTCCACCTTGTCTTGGTGGATCTGCGCGCTTCGCAGCTTGACGGCCAGCAGGCCGAGGACCTTCTGCATTCAATCGGCATCACCGTCAACCGCAACGCGGTTCCGTTTGACCCACGCCCACCGATGGTCACCTCCGGTCTGCGCATCGGCACCCCGGCGCTGGCCACCCGAGGCTTCGGTGCGGAAGAGTTCACCGAGGTCGCGGACATCATCGCGACGGCGCTGAAGCCTGGCGCGGCTGCGGATGCACTGCGCGCCCGCGTACTGGCCCTTACCGCCGACTTCCCGCTCTACCCCGAACACGAGCAGTGGTAGAAGACCTCCCGGAGGGCGCGCTGGACTCTGCTGCGGCCGCCTCGACTGACTACGACATCCCCACCAGCGAGTGCTGCTTCACCGGCTGCTGCGACCGCGGCAAAGCATTCGTCCTTGAGCAACTGGAAGCAGGCCACATCAGATGAGCCCTACCGCACAGATCCTCGACGGCAAGAAAACCGCCGCGGCCATCCGGTCCGAGCTGACCGACCGCATCGCCACGCTTAAGGAGCGCGGCATCACCCCCGGTCTCGGCACCGTGTTGGTGGGGGACGATCCCGGCAGTCACTCCTACGTCGCCGGAAAGCACCGCGACTGCGAACAGGTCGGCATCACCTCGGTCCGCCGGGATCTGCCCGCCGACATCTCGCAGGCGGACCTGGAACAGGTCATCGATGAACTGAACGACGACGACGCCACCACCGGTTACATCGTCCAGTTGCCCCTGCCCAAACATCTCGATACCAACGCCATCCTCGAACGAATGGCGCCGGGGAAGGACGCCGACGGGCTGCACCCGGTCAACCTTGGCAAGCTGGTGCTGAACGTGGGCGCTCCGCTGGATTCGCCGCTGCCCTGCACCCCGCACGGCATCGTCGAACTACTCAGCCGGCACGGCATCAGCCTGAACGGGAAGAACGTTCTGGTGGTGGGTCGCGGGGTCACCGTCGGCAGGCCCCTCGGCCTGCTGCTCACCCGCCGCGACATCAACGCCACGGTCACCCTGGCCCACACCGGGACCGTTGACCTGCCCCACCTGCTGCGGCAGGCCGACGTCGTGGTCGCTGCGGCGGGCTTCCCCGGCATGATCAAGGCGGTGGACCTGAGGCCCGAGGCGATCGTGCTCGACGTTGGCGTCACCCGCGTGGAAGACCCCGAGACCGGCAAGGCGAAGCTCACGGGCGACGTCGAACCAGCGGCCGCCTCGACGGTTGCCTGGCTCTCACCCAACCCCGGCGGCGTGGGCCCGATGACCCGCGCCATGCTGCTGGCCAACGTGGTGGAAGCCGCCGAGCGGCAGGCCGGGATCGCCGTCGCACACTGAAACCAGGTACGCACGGCGCGGACCAGGTCGGGTGGAACCTCGGACGAGTTCGGTCTGGTAGGAGCCCTTCACGGTCGCGGCCTGCAGCAGCTTTCCCGAAGCGTGGTGATAACCCCCGACGCCCTTTTCGTAGCCCGTTCCTGATGTCAGGCTGTGAGGGCGGTGCTGTGGATGATTCGATCAAGGGTGGCGCCCCAACCATCTCGTGTGCCGCCATCGATGAGGTTCCGAACCTCTTCAGTTGGCAGGTGGTCGGGAAAGTTCACCGTGAACTCGAGTCGGGTGCCTTCCTGGGCATCCGTGAGGTTGACGCTCACGACGGGCGCCGCCCGCTGCTGGTCTCCCTCGAGGTCCGGCCACCCGCCGACGGCTCCCCACCGAAAAACCAGTCGTACGTCGGGAACGATTTCGAGATACTCCCCGCCGGTTGGGTAGTGAAGTTCCTCATTTACGACCATCTGTTGCCTCCATGCACCGCCCACCCGCAGATCGACCTCTATCGGGGACGATGGAGTGGGCATGGCTGGGTTATAGAACCAGGCGAGATGTTCCGAATCGGTCCAGGCTTTGAACACCAGGTGGCGGGGTGCTTGCAGATTGCGGGTCAGGGTAAAGCTTCGTTCTGTTTGTGTGTGGTGCACCATCGGTCTTCCCTCAACTCGGATTCCAGGGCGGGAGCACTCCTAGGAGGCGACGACAAGATCTTGATGCCCGTCGAGGAGTTCACGCACGATGTCCAGGTGCCCGGCATGGACGGAGGTCTCCGTGAGTACCCGATAGATGATCTCGCGCCCATCATGCATGGGTGGGCCTCCGTAGACATCTGCTGGGGGCACCCATCGCGGCGGGTCATTGAGGTCGACGCCAGCGAGGATTGTGTCGCTTTGAACGATCTCCCGCCGATAGGTGGTGATCGCCTCCATCCCCGTCATCGGCTCCGATGCCCATCCGTTATGGAGGTTTTGGATGGCTCTCCGGTCGCCGCCAAGGACGGCCGAAATCCAGAACATCTCATCATCGAATGCCAGATGATTCAGTAGCTGCCTCACGGACCAACCGGAAGGCACCATCACCCGGTGAAGTGCATCCTCTGGTAGCCCCTCGACAGCACGGAGCACATGCTCGCGGCCTGCCGTTAGCTGTGCGAGCAGTTGCGCGTCGCTCACAACCCGGGTTCATAACCGACGAGCCAGTGGAGTCCGTAGCGGTCAACGACCTGGCCGTCGGAGGCACCCCACGGCTTCGGGGTTAGCGGGTCGATGACCGAGCCGCCATCAGCGAGCTTATCGAACCACTCATGCAGCACTGCCGGCTCGGCGGTACCCAACAACGAAAGCATCATCCCCTCGAACCGGACCGTCTTCCCGCCAGCCCCGGCATCCGATCCGGCCAGAGCAACGACACCGCTCAGAACTCCGTGCGCGATAGCGTTTCCTGGCCCATCGCTACGACCGAAGTCTTCGTAGGTATGCAAGGCGAGTTCTCCACCGAAAACGTGCCCGTAGAAGCTCAGGGCTTCACGAGCGGTACCAGGGAAACTGACGTAGATCTGGGGCGCCGTCATGGGCATCCCCGACATACGTCGAATGGGCGGGTGCGGGAGGAGTTCATGGTCTGATTCCTGACTGTCATCGGGTAGGGACACAGGTACGTCGGCGCCAATACGCACATTTCGCCATCCTAGGCGAGGCTGATCGAGCTGAGTAGTAGGAGTTTCGATTTTTTCCTCCGCTGTGGGCGGTGGTGCGATTGCGACCCAGAATAAAGATTCTGGTTGGCTTTTCCCAATGGGACAAATCCCCTAGGCTGAGCAGGTGCCCAACTCAGTGACCCGCGATTACGTCATTTCCGCCCGACATCTCACCAAGCATTACGGTGACTTCGCCGCGGTCGATGACATTTCCTTCGATGTGCCGGCCGGTGAATCCTTCGGCCTGCTGGGACCCAACGGTGCCGGTAAATCCACCACCATGCGGATGATCGGCGGGGTGTCGCAGCGTACCTCGGGGTCACTGACCATCATGGGGCTCGACCCTGAACAGCATGGTCCCCAGGTGCGCGCCCATCTGGGGGTGGTGCCACAGCAGGACAACCTCGACGAGGAACTCCGGGTCCGCGACAACCTGATCGTCTACGGGAGGTACTTCGGCCTGCCCCTGAGCTACCTCAAGCCCAAGGCGGACGAGCTGCTCGAATTCGCCCAGCTCACCGACAAGGCGAAAGCCAAGGTTGACTCGCTCTCCGGCGGTATGAAGCGCCGGCTCACCATCGCCCGTTCGCTGATCAACGAACCAAAGATCCTGCTGCTCGATGAGCCGACCACCGGCCTTGACCCGCAGGCGCGCCACATCCTCTGGGACCGGCTGTTCCGCCTGAAGGAATCAGGGGTCACCCTGATCCTGACCACCCATTACATGGACGAGGCGGAGCAGCTCTGCGACCGGCTCGTGGTCGTGGACAAGGGCAAGATCATGGCGGAGGGCTCGCCAGCGAAGCTGATCCGCGAGCATTCCACCCGCGAGGTGCTCGAGCTGCGGTTCGGTTCCGAGCGCAACACCACCGTCGCCGCCGAACTCCAGGGCATCGGCGACCGGCTGGAATCCTTGCCCGACCGCGTCCTCATCTACACGCACGACGGCGAAGCCGCCCTCGAGCAGGTCACCGCTCGCGGCCTGCACCCCATCACTTCCCTGGTCCGGCGGTCCTCGCTGGAGGACGTGTTCCTGCGCCTGACCGGGAGGAGTCTCGTTGACTAACCCGCCCAGCCCTGGCGCCGGCGTCGAGCCCGCCGCAACGCAGAAGGGCCCCACCAGCAAGACGGCGATCCAGCCGCCGACGACGACGCTACGCGCCCACTCACCGCAGGTCGCGGCCGACCGCGCCAAACGGTTCGGTTCCTGGTACTACGCCGAGCACGCCCTGCGGGTCATGAATGGGTACCGCTGGACCCTCCTCGCCTACAGCGTGGGCAACCCGGTGATGTACCTGTTCGCCATGGGGGTTGGCCTGGCCACCCTGGTGGACCAGAACAGTTCCGATGCGTTCGGTGGGGTCAGCTATCTCGCATTCATCGCACCGGCCCTGCTCGCATCCGCCACCATCATGACCGCCGCCACCGAGTTCACCTACCCGGTGATGGACGGTTTCAAGTGGCGGCGGGTCTACTACGGGCCGCATGCCTCACCACTCGGCGTCCACCAGATTGTCAACGGCTACATCATCGCCATCAGCCTGCGGTTGATCCTCATGAGCGCGATCTACTTTGGGATTGTCGCCGCCTTCGGTGCCTCGCCGTCGGGGTGGGGCTGGGTGGCCGTGCCGGTGGCTGTGCTCTGCGGTCTGTCCTTCGGGTTGCCGCTGATGGCGTATTCGGCCAGTGTGCAGGAAGACAAGGGGCAGTTCGCGTTAGTGATGCGGTTCCTGGTGACGCCCATGTTCCTGTTCTCGGGCACCTTCTTCCCACTCGACACGCTGCCGATCTACCTGCAGTGGATCGGCTGGATTTCCCCGCTCTGGCATGGGACGCAACTGGGCCGGATGCTCACCTACGGCTTCCCGGTGCCGATCTGGCTGGCCGTGATTCACGTGGTGTACCTGGTGGTGCTGGCCGCCCTCGGCTGGCGTCTGGCCCGCAGGACCTACGCACGGAGGTTGGGCAAGTGACCGAGAAGCTGACCCATTCCGCAGCGCCGTCGTCGGCTGACCCGCTGACCGACGCCGACTACCGCATCACCCCGCAGACCCGACGCTTCAGCGCCCTCTACTCCCGCAACGCGAAAGCGGTAATCGCGCGCGGGCTGCGCGCCACGAAAAGCAGTAACTGGCTGATCATGGTCTCGGGCTTCTTCGAGCCGGTGCTGTACCTGATTTCGATGGGGGTGGGCCTCGGCGCACTGGTGGGGACCGTCGTCGGGCCCGGCGGCGAGGAGATCAGCTACGCGGCCTACATCGCACCGGCGCTGCTGGCCGTCTCCGCGATGAACGGCGCCGTGTACGACTCCACCTGGAACGTGTTCTTCAAGATGAATTTCGCGAAGCTCTACCAGGGCATGCTGTACACGTCGCTCGGGCCGCTGGATGTGGCGATCGGCGAGATCTTCCTGGCGCTCCTGCGCGGCGCGATGTACGCCACCGGGTTCACCGCGGTGATGGGCATGATGGGCCTGATCACCACGCCGTGGGCGCTGCTGATGGTCCCGGCGTCGGTGCTGATCGCGTTCGGGTTCGCCTCCTTCGGGATGGGGATCACCAGCTATATGAAGACGTTTCAGCAGATGGACTGGATTAACTTTGTGATGCTCCCGATGTTCCTGTTCTCGGCGACGTTCTACCCATTGAGCGTGTACCCGCAGGGCATCCAGTGGTTCATCCAGGCGTTGCCGCTGTGGCATGGCGTCGAGCTGCTGCGCCAAATCAGCGTGGGCACCTTCACCGCCGCGACGAGCATCCACATCCTCTACTACCTGGTGATGATCCTGGTCGGCATGGTGCTGACCACCAGCCGGCTGCGGAAGCTGTTCCTGAAGTAGCAGTTTGCTGCTCGAAGGGGTTCCATCCCGGAGGGAGGCTGGAACATACTGGAGCATGATTGGAAAGTGGCAAGCCACCGTTTTCGACTGTCCGGACACCGATCGGCTCGCGTCGTTCTACGAGGACCTGCTCGGCATGATCAGGGTCCAGCACGACGACGACGGGTGGATCTCCATCGGCGATGCGCCGGACCGGCCCGCGCTCGGCTTCCAACGGGTGAGCGACTACACGCCGCCCCGCTGGCCCAGCCAGGACCTGCCGCAGCAGGTGCACCTCGATGTTCGGGTCGATGACCTGGACATTGCCGAGGCGAAAGTCCTGGCCTTGGGCGCCGTGAGCATGAACTCAGGCTCCAAAGCCCACCGGGTCTTCCTCGACCCGGCCGGGCACCCGTTCTGCCTCGTCAGCTGGTAACCAGGCCACCGAACTGGCTTACGGTACGAGAGTCGCGTAGACCACGTAGTTGTCGTCAAACTCGCCGGTCTCCGGGTTGTAGCCGTCGCAGGTGATCAGGCGCAGCTCGGCGGCGTCAGTATTTCCGTAGACCTCAAGGGTGGGGAAGCCGTCTTTCTGGTACTGCTCGCCGCGGTCGACGGCGAACACGGCAGTGCTCCCATCCTCGCGGACCACGTTGATCTCGTCGCCGGCCTGCAGGGCGCGCAGGTCGGCGAACACGCCTGGGCCGCCACCGGTCGCATTGACATGGCCGAGCAGGACGGATGGCCCCCGTTCGCCCGAGGTGGGGGACTGGTCATACCAACTCGCTGGCGCCCCAGGTCCATCGGGCGGCACCTCAAGGGAGCCGTTATCCCGGAGCCCGAGATGCAGCAGCTCGGATTCAGCGGCGATCGTGGGAATGTTGAACGACACCGGCTTGGACGCTTCAAGGACCGCGGGCAGCTCCGGGGTGGGAACCGCACTGGGGGCCTCTGACGCAGCAGAGGTAGGTGCCGGGCTGGAAGGCGTGGCGGTCGAAGGCGCAGCCGAGGACGACGCCGAAGGGCTCGGCGCGGCAGGCCCCGTGCCTTCAGGGGGTGTGTCGGCACCGCAGGCGGTAAGAATCAAAAGGGCGGTCGCCGCCGAGGCCACAAAGCCTCGACGACGACCGTTTTTAGCGCTGATCATGAAATCAGACTATTCCTTATGCGTTGTCTGCAGCGTTGCGGCGAACAACGTAGGTGCCACCAACGGCAGCAGCCAGAACGAGGCCACCTCCGAGGGCGAGCATGCCCATGTTGTTGGTTGACGTGGACTGTGCAACACCGGTGTCGGCGCCGCCCTCAGGCATTTCACCCATCTGTGAAGCGGTCACAACACCACAGAGTGCTGGTGAGGTGGCGCCCAGTGGAAGTGAAGGCTCGAGGTCCGAGGGAGCGTTGAAGGCCTCTTCGGAGCTTGACGTTGCTGGGTCCAGGCCGTGGATGACGACGACGGCGGTGCCGGCTTCGATGGCGTCGAGGGTCTCGGCGTTCATCTCGAAGGTGCGCTCGATGGAGTAGTTTCCACCCTGGCCGGCGAGCTCAAGGTTCAGGCCGGCAGCTGGGCTGGTGTCGCCGCTGGTGCCCAAAGTGGTCTGGATGCCACCGTAGGCGGCTGCGCCTTCGGTGGTGGAGAGGATGCCGTCACCATCGGCGTCATCGGCCATGGTGGGGCAGGTGCCCTGGGCGCCACCGTGGATGTGCTGTACGTGTGGGTACGGCGCATCCATGAAGGTTTCGCCGAGACCGGAGACCTGAAGGTTTACGGTGGCAGTCTTGTCATCGATGTCCATCGCGAACGTAGCGGTACCGGTGGTGCCGCTGAGCTGCTGGAAGTCGACGGTGTATGAGCCGTTGGCGTGGTCGGCCATTGCTGGCGCACCGGCCATGGCAACCATGCCGAGGGCGAGGGTGGGGACTGCGAGAAGACGCAAGTTCTTATTCATGTGATTTTTCCTCCATAGAGCGAGTGTTAGCGCGCAATGATCAGCACACATACTAATACTTCGGAGTGGTGCCGATCACGGATGGGTGGGGAATAAAATAAACTTTCGAGCCTGAGCGTTCGCCAACGGTGGAAGGTCATTCCTTCCCTGCCCCCATTTGCGAGAATGGGGGTATGAAGCCTCTTGGGAACCAGAAACCGTTCGAGTCCGGCACCCCAGCGGGAGCGGGTCGAGGCCTGAGCCTGCGCATGGGCACCATCGGGATGAGCATTATGTTGATCGTCTTCCTGGTGGCTGTGGTCTTTGCCGCCAACCAGAACGACGTCGTCGGATGGCTGGTTGCCATCATCTCGCTGGGCTGGCTCCTGGTCTTCAGCTTCGTGGTCTTCAGCCTCAGGACGGCAGCCCGCAATGCGGCGGCGCGGATCAACGAGGCCCAGCAGCAGTTCAACCGTGCCAACGGCATCCAGGATTCCACCAGCACCGGGGTGGTCGATGAGGCCACTTTGGCCCGCGACATGAAACTGGACCACAGCTTCAAAATTGTTCAGGTTCAGGTGCGGGTAATCCGGGACCATCTGGCCGCGGGGAAGTCCAGCGACGAGGAGACGGTGGGGCGGGCGCTCGAGACCATCGAGATCACGTCGCACAACGCCCGGTCGATGATGAAGAAGAACGATGACGGACCGGTGGAGGGCACCGTTGTCGACTGACAATGGCAACCAACGCCGCCTCTTTTTCGCCCTCATTCGTCAGAGCGCTCGGGTAGGGTGGAGCGGGTGAGTTCCACTGCAGCAACGACAGCTTTCACCGACGGGTTGTCCCGAGCCAACGGGTCACTCCTGCGCGTCGCCACGGTCAACGTCAACGGTATCCGTGCGGCCTACAAACGAGGCATGGCCGACTGGCTCGCGGAACGAGAGATCGACATCCTCTGCCTCCAGGAGGTCCGTGCACCCGACGACGTCCTCAGAGGGCTCCTTGGGGAATCGTGGCACATCCTGCATGCCGAAGCCGAGGCCAAGGGCCGCGCCGGAGTCGCGATCGCCTCGCGAATCGCACCGACCGCAACCCGCACCCATATCGGCGACGACTACTTCGCCACCGCCGGTCGGTGGGTCGAAGCAGATTTTGATCTTGGGGGAGTAACCCTCACCGTCGTCAGCGCGTATGTGCACTCGGGTGAAGTCGACAGCCCCAAGCAGGACGACAAGTACCGATTCCTCGACGTGATTTCGGAGCGGCTGCCGGAACTGCGCCGCACCCGGGACCACACCCTGCTGGTGGGTGACCTCAATGTGGGGCACACCCAACTCGATATCCGCAACTGGAAAGGCAACGTGAAGAAGGCGGGTTTCCTGCCCGAGGAACGCGCCTACTTTGACCGGTTCTTTGATGACGAGTTCGGCTTCGTTGATGTGCACCGCCGCCTTGCGGGCGACGTCGATGGCCCCTACACCTGGTGGTCCTGGCGCGGTCAGGCGTTCGACAACGACACCGGTTGGCGGATTGACTACCACCTCGCCACCGAGGGCCTCGCTGCCGCTGCAGCAGACGCCGTCGTCGACCGTGCACCCTCGTATGACACGCGCTTCTCAGACCACGCTCCGCTGGTAGTCGATTACCGGCTCTAACTTTCAGGATTCATTAACCATGACGACTACCACCAACGGTGCACGGCAGCGGGTGCTCTCCGGCATGCAGCCTTCGGGCGAGTCCCTCCACCTGGGCAACTACCTCGGGGCGCTGGTGCACTGGGTGCGGATGCAGGACGAGTATGAGGCAATCTACTTCATTCCCGACCTGCACGCGATCACTGTTCCGCAGGAACCGGGCGAGCTTGCAGAACGCACCCGCCGCACCGCCGCGCAGTACATTGCCGGCGGCGTCGACGTTGATAAGTGCACCTTGTTTGTGCAGTCACACGTGCCGGAACACGCTCAGCTCGGGTGGGTGCTGAACTGCATCACCGGGTTTGGCGAGGCGTCACGGATGACCCAGTTCAAGGACAAGTCACAGAAACAGGGCGCCGATGCGGCGAGCGTGGGGCTGTTCACCTACCCCATCCTTCAGGCCGCCGACATCCTCCTGTATCAGCCGGAGGGCGTGCCGGTAGGGGAGGACCAGAGGCAGCACGTCGAACTCAGTCGCGACCTGGCGCAACGGTTCAACTCCCGGTTCGGCGAAGCGTTCGTGGTGCCGAAGCCCTTCATCCAGAAGGAATCGGCAAAAATCTACGACCTGCAGAACCCCACGGCGAAAATGTCCAAGTCGGCCAGCTCGGCGACGGGACTGATCAACCTGATGGATGACCCGAAGGTGACGGCCAAGCGGATCAAGTCGGCGGTCACTGATACCGATACCGAGATCCGCTTCGATAAGGAAGCCAAGCCGGGCATCTCGAACCTTCTCACCATTTACTCGATGCTCACCGGCAAGACCATTGACGACGTCGTCGGGGACTTCCAGGGGCGGATGTACGGGCACCTGAAAACCGAGTTGGCGGACATCGTGGTGACCCACCTTGAGCCGATCCGCCTCCGCACCGAGGAACTGCTTGCCGATCCAGCCGAACTGGACAGGCTCCTGGCCCGCGGTGCCGAGAAGGCACGCACCATCGCGTCAGCCACCCTCGCCGACGTGTATTCGAAGGTCGGCTTCCTCCCACCGCTGGGCGGTGCGCGCTAACCGCATGGACCAGCCGATCAGCTCCACCACTACCAGCCACCAGCAGGCACCGGCCGAGGGGATGGCCGTGCCACCGGCAGCCGGCGCCTCGCAGAGTTGCGTCGGTGTGGTCATCGCGGTACCTGAGCCGCTGGCGGCGGAGCTCGGACGCTGGCGCGCATCCTTTGGTGATCCGATGGCTGATCTCATTCCGGCCCACATCACCCTCGTGACAACCACCCCGGCAACGGACTGGGACGCAACCATCGAGCACGTCCGTGAGGTTGCCCGCGGACAGCACGCCTTCACCGTGACGTTGAAAAGTACGGGAACGTTCAGGCCCGTCTCCCCAGTGGTGTTCCTCAACCTGGAGGATGGCTTCGAGGATTGCGTGGACCTGCACACCAAACTCCAGCGAGGGCCACTGGAGCGGTCGCTGGAGTTCCCTTTCCACCCGCATGTGACGGTCGCCCACGATGTCAGTGTGGCGAGCATGGACGGCGCGGAGGCCCGGTTGAAGGGGTTCGAGGCTTCCTTCATGGTCCGTACTATGGGGTTGTATGAGCACGATTCGTGCGGTATCTGGCGACTGAGGGAAGAGCTAAGCTTTGGCCAAGATCAAAACCAGGGCGATCACCCCGGCTGAGACCGACTTCTACAACGAGCCTCGTCCGGCCGAGCTAACCCACCTCAAACTGAAGGTGATTGACGCCCGCNNGCGATCTGGGCAAGGTGAAACGGCGGGGCACAACGGGTTTGCCACTGATAATGGCGACCATCAACTACCTCCTGGCGCGGATCTTCGTCCTCCGGCCAGTGCGGGTGTTCCATCTGTACGCGGTCCGGCGTGGTCCGCTCATGGCAGCGGGTATTGCGTACAGGCTGTTCTTCTCCATGGCATCACTGTTACTCGCTGGTTTCTCGATTCTCGGTCTGGTGGTCTCCGGCAATGCACCGTTGCAGAACCTGATTGTCGAAACGGTGAATTCAGCGGCACCGGGCATCCTCAAAATGGAGGAGGACGGTCCCGGTCTGGCCACCCCCGAACAGCTTTTCAATGCAGGGGATGGCTTGACCCTCACCCTGATCGTCTCCACGATCATCACGGCAATCACCGCCTTGGGCTGGATTGCCGGTGTCAGACAGGCGATGAGAGGCATCTTCGCCCTCCCCCCAATCCCTAGACACCCCATCCTGATCCGGGTCCAGGATCTGGGGACGCTGCTCGTGTTGGGGGTAGCGATGATCCTCACCACCGTGGTTGGCCTGGTTGCCAACACCCTTCTGGACGTGGTGTTCGACTGGCTGGGGTTCGGCGACACCGGGCGGCCTTTCACGCAGCTCGCCGGGGTAGCCATCATGCTGGTCCTGGACTTCGCCGTGGCCGTGATCCTGTTCCGCCGTGCCTCGGGAATCAATCAGACACGGCGCCTGCTCATCCAGTCGTCGCTGGTCACCGCGGTTGGAAGCACTGTGCTGCGGACGTTCAGCACCCTGCTCCTCGGCAGCGTGGGTGGAGGCAACCCACTGTTGGCGCCCTTCACCGTCGTCGTCGGATTGTTTGTCTGGTTCTTCCTGCTCAGCCAAGTCTACCTGCTTGCTGCGGCGTGGGGCGCCATTGGTGCGGCCGACGCCGAAGCGGGGCTCGCGCCACGGCATGGCCGGTCGCTAAAGCAGCGCAGCCGCGTCGCAGGACGGCGGAAAGACTAGCGAGCCTGCGACGGGGGAACAGCCCCCGTTAACCAGAAACGTCGGCCCGG
>NZ_ALPM01000037.1:0-5433 GCF_000294595.1 Arthrobacter sp. TB 23
CTGAACCGCCCTGGGTTTGTTGGAGGCTTCTGACCTTGGAATCGAGAATAGAGTCATGGCAAAGAGTCAGGGAACTGGGAGGCCGACGGCACGTCGGTATTCGCCGGAGGAGAAAGCCGCAGCGGTGCGGATGGTTCGAACCTTGCGGGCAGAGCTTGGGACCGAGCACGGGACGGTCCATCGGGTGGCTACTCAGCTCGGATACGGGGTTGAGTCGGTGCGGTCGTGGGTCAAGCAAGCCGACATCGATGACGGGCACGTCGCCGGTGTGAGTACTGCGGATGCGGGCCGGATGCGGGACCTTGAGCAAGAAGTACGGGAGCTGCGTCGGGCGAACGAAATCCTGAAACGGGCTGCGAGTTTCTTCGGGGCGGAGCTCGACCGCCAACACCGGAAGTAGTCGCGTTCATCGACGCGAACAAGAACGACGTCGTTGAGGGTCGCCCGCTTGGAGTCGAGCCCATCTGCAGCCTGTTGCAGGTGGCTCCGAGCACGTACTACGCCGCGAGGGACCGTGCACCGTCCGCGCGTACCGTCAGCGACGCGGTTCTGATACCCGATCTAGTGGCCCTGTGGGAGAACAACTACCGCGTCTACGGGGTCCGTAAGCTTTGGAAAGCTGCGTGCCGGGCCGGAATGGACATCGGCCGCGACCAGACGGGCCGGTTGATGCGCGCCGCCGGCATCGAGGGCGCGACACGCTCGAAGCGGGTCAAAACGACCAGGGCTGACCCGGCTGCGGCGCGGCACCCGGATCTAGTCCGGCGGGAGTTCACCGCGGCGGCCCCGAACCGGCTCTGGGTGACCGACCTGACCTTCGTCCCGACATGGGCCGGCGTCGGGTACGTCTGTTTCATCATTGACGTGTTCAGCCGGATGATCGTCGGGTGGCGATGCGCGTCGCACATGCGCACCGAAATGGTTCTCGACGCGATCGAAATGGCCCGTTGGGGTCGTGGTGCTCACCACGAGGATCTTCGATGCCACAGCGATGCGGGCAGTCAATTCACGTCGATCCGCTACGGCGAACGTCTCGCGGAAATCGGCGCAACACCCTCGATCGGGACCGTCGGTGACAGCTACGACAACGCCCTCGCGGAGACGGTGAACGGCTACTACAAGACCGAACTCGTCCGCGGCCCCGCCCGACCCGGACCGTGGAAGACGGTCGAAGACCTCGAGCTAGCGACCCTCGGCTGGGTCCACTGGCACAACACCCAACGCCTCCACGGCTACCTCGGCGATGTTCCACCCGCGGAGTTCGAGCAGATGTTCTATGCTGACCAAACCGACCACGCTCAGCTGGCGGAAATCAAATAGCGCGAGTCTCCATCAAACCCAGAGCGGTTCAGACCGCCTGCGCGTCCTGGATCAGGGCCCACATTCCGCCAAGTAGATCAGGGGTCGTCCGGGAGGGCAGCATCCGGGCCTGGATGAATCCCGAGAACGCCGACGTCATCACCAGCACCGGTGGAGTGTCGTGCTGGCCCTCGCCCACGGGCAACGGCTCATGTGGGAACCACAAATCGCATTGGATCTGGAAGCCCGGTACGTGGACCAGCCGGTCCACCGGGTCCGGCGGCGCGTACTCGGGCCGGATCACGGCGACCTTCGCCCGGAACAGTGACGCCGATCCAGACCAGCCCACCCGCTCCGCGAGCGTCGCTGCTGGCATTGTCGGGGTTTTCACCAACAACTCGCGCACCCTCGGAGCGAACGCGTCGAAACTCGACGCCCCGGACGCCCGCTGATACTTCGGCACCCGATCCGATGCCAACGCCCGATCCACCGTTCCGCGGGAAACCCCCACGATCCTGCCAATCTCACGCTTCGAGTGCTGACCCGTCGAAAACAGGTGGCGTATCTTCGCCCAATCATCCAAATTGATCACCTTCCATCATGGTCGGTGGCCCTATTTTCAGTTGGCGTTCCTGGCCCTACTTTCGGCCGGCGTTAACAGCAGTCGTTGACGGGCTCGTCGTCCGAGGATTCTCCGCCCGGCGGTCCTGCATCACCGCAGGCCTGAACCGTTCGACTTATCTCAAACACCTCCGCGCAGAACCCTCTAACCGGGCCATCAGACGAACCATCGTGGCCGACTACGTCTGCCTGATTCACCGGCAGTCCGGCGGCACGTACGGATGGCGCCGAATCAGGGCCGAATTATTGGATGAGTACGAGATGATCGTCAACCGCAAACTCATCCGGGCCATCATGGTTGAGCACGAAATCGCCGGAGTTCCGCGGGCCAGCGCCTTCCGTAACCCGCTGGTGGACAAACGCACAGACACCGATCTGGTCAACCGGATCTTCACCGCGGACGGACCCAACAAGCTCTGGCTGACCGACGTTACCGAACACCCCACCAAGGAAGGCAAGGTCTACTGCTGCGTGGTGCTGGACTGCTTCGCGCGCACCGCGGTCAGCCGCTCATTCTCGACCATCAACGACACCGCGCTGGTCAACCGGGCTATCACGCAGGCACAAAGAAGCCGGCAACGGGACGGAGCGACAATCATGCACTCGGACCACGGGGCGAACTTCACCTCCTGGGGATTCAGTGAGAACCTGAGCACCTGGGATCTCACACCCTCGCTGGGTAGCGTCGGAGATTGCTACGATTAACGCGGCCATGGAGTCTTTCTGGGGCCGCATGCAGGCCGAGCTCCTCAATACCCGAAAGACTTGGCAGACAGTGGTCGAACTCGTCACAGCAATGGATGCCTGGCTGGACTTCTACAACGGCAAACGCCGGCACAGCTACACCGGCTATATGAGCCCTGACCAATACGAAGTACTCTGGAACGACCTCAATAACCCGCTCCTATTCACATAAGACCGGTGGAAAACGCGGGGCCCCTATCAAGTTGCTATGCGATAGCTAGTTGGTTTCCTGCGGTCCAGTTTTCCCAGTAGGCCGACGGTGTCATTCCGTCGAGGGATCCGTGGGGACGTTCATGATTGTAGATCTGTTTCCATTCATCGGCTAAGTATTTTGCTTCGGCCAGGGTGTGGGACTGCCCCGAGTTTGCTTGACTCCTGACTTGTGAGGATTTACTCCTCGCAGCAAGGATGTTCACATGCCCAAGCCATTTCCCGCCGAGTTCCGACGCGACGTTGTCGCCGTGGCACGCAAGCACGAAGCGCCGATCTCCCAGATCGCCAAGGACTTCGGAATTTCCGAAGCCACTCTGCATAACTGGCTCAAGAAAGCCGACATTGAAGACGGTGCCCGTCCCGGTGTCACCCAAAAAGAAGCCGCCGAACTCCGAGACGCAAAGAAACGAATCCGGCTTCTGGAGCAAGAGAACGAAATTCTTCGCCGGGCGGCGGCGTTCTTCGCCAGGGAGCTGCCCCCAAAATGAGGTTTCCGCTGGTCCTTGACCTTGCCGCAGACGGTATCGCCGTCGCGGTGGCCTGCCGGGTGCTGGGTTTTTCCAAACAAGCCTTCTACGCATGGAAGGCAGCGCCGGTGACGGAGCGGGATTGGTCCGATGCGCATCTGATCAACGCTGCCTTGGACGTCCACCGTGACGACCCCGGGTTCGGGTACCGGTTCATCGCCGACGAACTCCAAGCCCAAGGCTTCACCTCCGGTGAGAACCGGGTCTCCCGGCTGTGTAGCAGCCAACGTATTTGGTCCGTCTTCGCCAAGAAACGCGGCCTGACCCGCAAGGCCGGCCCACCGGTCCATGATGATCATGTCCAACGGAACTTCACCGCCACGGCCCTAGATCAGCTGTGGTTGACCGATATAACGGAACACCGCACCGATGAGGGCAAGCTCTATCTGTGCGCCATCAAGGACGTCTACTCGAACCGGATTGTGGGCTACTCCATCGATTCTAGGATGAAGGCATCCCTAGCCGTCTCCGCTCTTCACAACGCGATAGCGTTACGGGCCCCGGACAAGACGGTGGTTCATAGCGACCGTGGTTCTCAAGGTGAATTCAATTGGTCGTCGCAACACCTCGATTATGGAGGTTCGCGATGGGACGCGGTGGAAAGCAGTTGCGGAAGGCTCCGGAGGGCGCGCGGCGGCAGTGGGCGGCGGATCGGGCGTTACGTCCGCCGATGCGTTCGCCGGGCAGGCCAGAGCCCTCTCGTGCGGTGCAGCGGGAGTTTTGGCGTTTGATCGCTACTGGGGTGACAACCGTCAAAGCTGCGGAGGCGCTCGGTGTGTCGTGGCCGGTCGCGTCGCGGTGGTTCCGTCACGCTGGCGGCATGCCGCCGATCAGTCTTGACGAGCCTACGGGCCGCTACTTGTCCTTCGCTGAGCGTGAGGAGATCTCGTTATTGCGAGCCCGGGAGGTCGGCGTGCGTGAAATCGCGCGGCGGCTTGGCCGCGACCCTGGAACGATCTCGCGCGAGTTGCGTCGCAACGCGGCTACGAGGAGCGGGAAGCATCTCTATCGGGCCTTGGTGGCGCAGTGGAAGGCGCAACAGGCTGCGAAGCGCCCGAAGACCGCGAAACTCGCGGACAATGCGAGGTTGCGTGAGTATGTTCAGGAACGGCTCGCTGGGGTCATCCGCCGGCACGACGGCACTGTCGTCGCTGGCCCTGCGACACCGGCCTGGAAGGGGCTGAACAAACCGCACCGGCAGGACAGGCGATGGTCGACAGCTTGGAGTCCGGAACAGATCTCCCACCGGCTCCGCGTCGATTTCCCGGATGATGAGTCGATGCGCATTAGTCACGAGGCCATCTACCAATCGCTGTTCATCGAGGGTCGTGGCGCGCTCAAGCGCGAGCTGGTCACCTGCCTGCGCACCGGCCGTGCGCTGCGGGAACCTCGAGCTCGATCGAAGAGTAAACCCCAAGGCCATGTCACCGCGGAGGTCCTCATTAGCGAACGCCCCGCCGAAGCCGAAGACCGTGCGGTACCGGGCCACTGGGAGGGTGATCTGATCATCGGAACCGGACGATCCGCGATCGGCACGGTCATCGAGCGCAGCAGCCGCTCCACAATCCTGGTACATCTGCCCAGGCTGGAAGGCTGGGCTGATAGACAGGCCGTGAAGAACGGGCCCTCGCTCGGTGGCTACGGTGCCGTGGCGATGAACGCCGGGCTTACGGTCTCGATGACCAAGCTGCCCGAACAGCTCCGCAAGACCCTCACGTGGGATCGAGGGAAAGAGCTCTCCGCACACGCCCAGTTCACTCTCAGCACTGGAACGAAGGTGTTCTTCGCCGATCCGCACTCACCCTGGCAGAGACCCACGAATGAGAACACCAACGGGCTGTTGCGCCAGTTTTTCCCGAAAGGCACTGACCTCTCCAGGTGGACTGCCGAGGACCTCGAAGCCATCGCTCTGACCTTGAACAACCGGCCCCGTAAAGTCCTCGACTGGAAAACCCCGGCTGAAGTCTTTGCCGAGCAGCTAAGCTCGCTCCAACAGCCCGGTGTTGCAACGACCGATTGAACTGGCCCA
>NZ_ALPM01000038.1:0-7863 GCF_000294595.1 Arthrobacter sp. TB 23
CCGACCCGGTTTTTTATCGGTCTAAAATTTCCCCATCCTGGGCACTAGGCCGTCGGACGAAGCATCGCGATCTCCCGGCGCCGACCCGGGAAACGGATGATGCCGGTGGCCAAAGCCGCCAACCAGACGGACAAGCCCCCGATTGCAAGGCCTGCCGGAACGTCGAGGATGTAGTGCCAACCGAAATACACGGTCGCCAGGGCGGTCAGCGCAACGTAGGCCCACATCAACCATCGAACCGGCCTGGGCAAACGGACTAGCTGCGCCATCAAGGCCGCCGTGAACACGATTGACACATGCAGGGACGCGAATGCCGCAATGCCCTGGACCGATTCCGTCGCATGAGGATCGACAAGGACGGCCAGCCGATTGTCGTAGAGCGAATCCTGCAAGTCCGACGTCGCGGTGACCGGCAGGTCGGTGAAGGACGACTCCTCTACGTAGATCGGGCCCAAGGACGGAAGCAGATAGTAGGCCGCGGTACCGAGAATCCAGTTGAAACAGAGAGCGCTCACATACCAGGCTCCGCGGGAAAGGTCATCGGACCAGACCATCGCGACGGCAAGCGACACGGGGACAAAAATCAGGAACGACACGTACACGACCGACAGTAATTCGGCCGCGAAACCCGTTCCCAACACACTGTGAAGGACGTCGCCCGGGTTATTGCCCCCAGCGAACCATCGATCGGTGGTTACCAGCATGGAGTCCGTCAGACGGTCCCGAAGAAATGGCAAAAAGCTTTTCAAATTCCGATACGCCACATATGCGAGGTAAAAACTCGCCATCCCGGCAGTAATCGCAGCAATTCGATGTAGCGTCCAGCGTGATTTGATCACCGCTCCGGCGGTGCCCAGCATGCCCTTGACCGAAGGTCGCTGTGCGAACACTCGTGGCACAACATCAGCGATCATCACCAGGAGAACGATCAGCGGCAGCCGCACATAGCTCGGGCCCAGGAAGCCGTCAGGATCACGCACGGGCAGCCCATTAATGACAGCCGTGATCAGCATCAGTCCCATGAAGGTCACCGTGGTGATCAACGGGATGCCGAAAAGCCCACGCCATGGAGAGATCTCCCGCGCGGATTTAGTATTCACTGTCATCATCTATCGCTATCAGTTAAGTTGATTTGCCAAAACAATCTGTCATGGCAACTAATCAGTTCCTGTTCAGGATTATGCAAAAGAATCTTCAAGGTCATTGCGGACCAGCAGAAGCCGGAACCCACGACCCCGCGTGAGAATATGGATCCCGTGAAGCTACTCATCGACCGGGCCACCGCCGACGACGCCGACCGGCTCACCGAGCTCGCCGCCGTCACCTTCCCACTGGCGTGCCCCGCGTCGTCGCGACCCGAAGACATTCAGCACCACATTGCAACCGAACTCTCATCGGCCCGGTTCCTCGAACATTTAGCGGACCCGGGAAAGACTTTGCTGTGCCTGCGCGAAAAGGACCGCCTCGACGCCTACAGCATGCTCATCGCCGGCGACCCCATCGATGCCGGCGTTCGGTCGTCCTTGTCGACGTTCCCCACCATTGAGCTGAGCAAGTTCTACGTCCACCCCGATCACCACGGCCGCGGACAAGCCTCCGCCCTGATGCAGGCAACCCTTGAGACTGCCGCTCAGGCTGGCGCCCGAGCCGTATGGTTGGGCACCAATGACGAAAACCATCGGGCCGTGCGGTTCTACGAGAAGCACGGCTTCACCAAGGTGGGTGTGAAGACGTTCCGGCTCGGCTCCGGCGTCGAAAACGACTTCATCCTCGAACTGGTCCTGCCGACGCCGCCAGCCTAGCTTTCGGGTTCAGTCCTGAAGTTGATCATCTTATGGCTGCCGTCGCAATACGGTTTGAGCGTCGACGCGCCACACCGGCACAGGGCAACGGTCTTGCGGCTGCGACGCAGCTGATTGCCGTCCGGATCCACGATGTCGAAGTCCCCGCGAACCAGCAGCGGGCCGTTCGGGAATGCGACGATCGTCTGCCGCGGACCGGTCGAATCGCGGGTGTCCCCAGCAGGTCCGTCAGCCGAAGCGTCGTCGTCGCACCCCTCCGGCGCACACCCACTCATGCGGAGACCGCGGCGGCCGAGTACAGCGACGACGCGTCTGCGTTCCACGCGTCGAGGATGTGAGCGGTCATCCAGGTGTCGACGACGACAGCCGCCGCCGCACCGAAGAACACATCCGCGAGCAGCTCGGGCTCGGCCTCAACCAACCCGCCGGCGAGATCCCTACCGGCGATCTGCTCGTGCACGGCGTCGGCCTCCACATGCTCGTCGAAGTATGCGGCGACCGCGTCGTTGTACCCCAAGCGCCGGAAACCCCTCGCATACATCCGATTCGCCAACGATGAAGTCATCTCGTAGGACGCGAGGTGCCCCACGATTGCGCCGCGCAGCCGCCGGTTGAGCCCAAACATCGACATCAGGTTCGACGACGCGAGGGTGATGGCGGGGACGTCGTCGACGTAGTGGCCGTAGCCGTCGTCGAGCCCGACGCCGCGCATTGACTGGGCGAAAAGGGCCGAGTGCATCCGGTCGGGGGCTCCGCCACCGTATTCGTCCGCCTGGATCTCCACCATGGCGGCCTTCGCCCGGCCGGTGAGGCGGGGAATCGCCCAGGTGTGCGGGTCGGCTTCCTTCAGCGTGTAGATGGACTTCTGGATCAGGAACTCACGGATTTGCTCCTCGGTGGCTTGCTTCGCCACATACTTCGACATGCTCGGGCCGCCGTCGGCGCCGGTGAGCTCAAAGAGGCCAGCAGCGACACCGGCGCTGGTGGGTGCTGGCAACTCCGGCAAGGTCACCGCGGAGTGCAGTTGCGCCTCGTAGGCGTGCTCCAGGAGGCGGCGGGCAGCGATCAGGTCAGGATTCCATTCCCAGTCGTCGCTGGCACCGTCGATGCCGCTGTAGTGCAGTTCGAACAGGCAAAACAGGGTGAGCTGGAGGTCTTCGTCGAAGGCGAAGTCGCTGGTTGTTGCAAGCGCATCCCGCACCGCGCCGGCGAGCGCGGCGGCCGGCGCCGGGAGCTCGGGGCCGCTCTGCTCCGGACCGGTCAGGATATCCAGGAGCAGGGAGCTCACCGGACCGCGTGGCTGAGGTTGTTTCATGACGGGACCCCTATCGTTGGGCAGTCAAATGTTAGGTATACCAAGTCCTAAGTATACTTGCTATCCAGCGGGGTGGGCGCCGATAGGCCCATCACACCGCCGGCGACTCCCGCACCGCGTCACGTCCGAGCACTGCATGCACGCCCCAGGTTTCGTTGGCGATCTGCGTAATCCGCAGGTCCACGACCGTACTCGCCAGGGCCAGCACATGCGTGCGTTCCATGCTGTACAGGTCCTGCATCCAGGTCAACATGGCCTTGAGTGCTTCAGCGGTCGCGAGATTGAGGTCGGCGTTGAATCCAAAGGTGATCCGCGCCGTCGGCGTGATCGCATGGATGGTCTGCAGGGGTGCATCGACGACGACGTCGAGCACCAGGTCCGTGGTCATTCCGCACTCGATCGCGGTGCCGCCGACCTCGCCGTCGCCCTGCGCGGCATGCCCGTCGCCCACACTGAGCAGCGCACCTGGCACGGTCACCGGGAGGAACAGGGTGGACCCGGCGGTCAGTTCCTTACAGTCGATGTTGCCGCCGCTGTCGGCGCGCGGAGGAGTAGTGGTGAAGTCGCCGGGACTGTTTGGCGGCACGCCCACGACGCCGAGGAACGGGTTCAGCGTCACCGTCTGGCCCAGCTGGTTGGAGGCTGTCCCCTGCTGCACATCGACATCCCACAGGAGCCACTGTGGGACCCCGCCGTCGACGTCGAGCAGCCGGGTGAAGCTGTCGTCTTTCCGCCCGGCGTTCGTGAAGCCCCATGGGTCGGGCGTGAGCGAGACGAAGGTGACGGCCAGCATATCCCCGGGCTTGGCGCCTGCGACGGCGATGGGCCCGGTGAGGCAGTGCCCCTTCCGTTCGGCGAAGAGCTGAGGTTTATCCTCCCCGGGAACGGTCTGCCGCTCCAGATGCCCCCAGGCGTCAAGTGACCTGACCCGCACCGAGTCGCCCGGGTGCACCGTGAGCACCGGTGGGGTATCGCGGGAGAAGATCTGCGTGGCGGTGGTCAGCGTCGGCTCAAGCAGGTGGGTCTCGGTGGCAGTCCTGGGATCAGTCATCGGGTCAGTCATGGGTTCAGCCTACGATGCACCCTCCCCGTGGCCGGCACTCCGATCAAGCCCATCATTCGGCCGCAGCCTGAGATCTCGTCCGATCTCAGGCTGTTCATCCGGCCGGGACGGTACCAGGGTTCAACGGTGCGGCCAAGCATCCGTTCTGTTCGGTGCGGATAGGTATCCGTTTCAAATGATGCATGCAACGCATGCACTGCATGCACTTCCGGTTTCGGTAGATGCATGCAACGCATGCACTGCATGCACGTTTCTGGACGACACCCCGGGTCAAGGCCTTCTAAAGGGCGAGACTAATGGCGAAACAGGAGGCGAAAACGCCTTAGCACCCTGTCCCGCAGGGTCGCAGGGTCGCAGGCCCATTAGTTCATCGCGATTGTTCACCAACGAACCGAAGGCGCGGAGCGTGAGTGCTCGCGCTTAGCTAGGCCGTCGCGTACCGGCTGACAAAGTTCCGCAGGATCGTCGCCGGCCACTGGACCCGCGCCGAGCGGGCGCGACCCATATAGTCTTCAGCTTCAGCCGGAGGGAAGTACCCGGCGTCGCGGTAGATGTCGATGCGCTGGATCAGCCCGTCGACGTCGAGCTCTGGATGGAACTGGGTGGCATAAAGGTTGTTGCGGATCCGGAACATCTGGACCGGGCAGGTTGCCGATGACGCAAGCAGCACCGCGCCGTCGGGCAGGGTGGTGCAGGCTTCCTTGTGCCCCACGAAGGCGTCGAACGACGACGGCAGCCCGGCCAGTAGCGGATCCGCAGCGCCCTCGGCGGCCAGCGTGATGGGCACCGCCCCGATTGGTTCGGAAAAGGTGCGGTCAATCACCGCACCCTGATGACGCCCCAGGGTGCCCACCCCGTAGCAGGCGCCGAGGAAGGGGAAGTCGGCGGCGACAACCCGATCCAGCAACCCGCCGATATCGCGTTCCACCCGCCGCTGGACCTCGGACTTCTGGTGTTCCGGGTCGGATGAGTTGAACGGGCTGCCACCCACCATGATGCCCGAGTAGTGCTCCAGGTCGACATGCGGCAGAGGGCCGGATTCGGCGCGCACGCGGTGTAGCTGGTTCGGCTCAAGCCCGCCGAAACGCTGGAACGCCTGGTACTCGCCGTCGGCGGCGGCGTCCTCGGCACGGGTGGCAATCAGCAGAAACGGTTTCACCTGTCGAGACTACTGCCCTGATGGGTCAGATATGCACGAGACTCGGCCCGCGACATCGACCGGACCTTGCGGTACGCGGCGCTGCCTGCTAAGTCTGGGGTATCGAAGTAAGAAAGAGAAGTGGAAAATGGTCCGCACAAATCCGCACGTAGAAGAAGCCGACGAGAGTGACATCGAGGTTGGCAAACCCAAGGAATGGGCCGCTGGTGTCCCGGGTGTCATTCACTCGATGCAGCCGGCGATCAAGCATATGGGCCCTAACCGGACACGGAAGACCCTGCTCGCACTGAACCAGAAAGATGGCTTCGACTGTATGAGTTGCGCCTGGCCCGATCCGGGAAAGCGTAGCAACTTCGAGTTTTGCGAGAACGGTGCCAAAGCTGTCACCTGGGAAGCAACTCCAGTACTGGTGGCCTCCGAGTTCTGGGCTGAGCATTCGATCACTGACCTGCTCACCAGAAGCGAATACTGGCTGGGCATGCAGGGGCGTCTCACCGAGCCCGTCTACAAGCCTGCCGACAGCGATCATTACCAGCCGGTCAGCTGGGAAAAGGCGTTCTCGCTGGTCGCTGACAAGCTCAACGGTCTGGAGAGCCCGCATCAGTCGGCGTTCTACACCAGTGGCCGCGCGTCGAACGAGGCTGCGTTCGCGTACCAGCTGTTCGTCAGGGCCTTCGGCACCAACAACCTTCCCGACTGCTCCAACATGTGCCACGAGTCCTCGGGCTGGGCCATGGGCCAGACCATCGGAATCGGCAAAGCCACAGTCGCCTACGATGACTTCGCCAAAGCCGACCTGATCATCATCATGGGACAGAACCCGGGCACCAACCACCCCCGGATGCTCACAGCGCTGGAGCACGCCAAGGAGAACGGCGCCGAAATCGTCGCCATCAATCCCCTGCCCGAAGCTGGCCTGAAACGGTACAAGAACCCGCAGGAGATCAAGGGAGTCCTGGGCCGCGGCACCGAGATCGCCGACCAGTTCATGCAGATCCGCATCGGCGGCGACATGGCCCTCATGCAGGCGATCTGCCGGCGGGTCCTCGACGCCGAAGCGGAGAACCCGGGAACGGTCCTGGACCACGACTTCCTGGAAAAGCACACCCAGGGTCTTGACGAGCTCAAAGTCAGTCTGACCCAGCTGGATGAGGGCGCTGTCCTCGAGGCAACAGGACTGACCGTCGAGGAAATCGACGAGTTGGCGGCCCGCTACATCAAGGCCGACAAGGTCATCATCACCTGGGCCATGGGCATCACGCAGCAGAAAAAGGGCGTGGCCACCATCAAGGAGATCATCAACCTGCTCCTGCTGCGCGGCAACATTGGCAAGCCAGGCGCCGGTGCCTCCCCGATTCGCGGGCACAGCAACGTCCAGGGCGACCGGACCATGGGCATCTGGGAGCAGATGCCGCCGTCGTTCCTTGACGCCCTGGAAGAGGAGTTCGGCTTCGACCCACCCCGTGACCACGGCATTGACGCTGTGGAGACCATCCGCCAGATGCGCGACGGCGGCGTCAAGGTCTTCCTCGCATTGGGCGGAAACTTCGTAGCAGCGATCTCTGACACCCACGCCGCCGAGGAGGCCATGCAGGCCACCGATATGACGGTGCAGATCTCGACCAAGCTGAACCGGTCGCACGCGGTGATCGGCAAGGAAGCGCTGATCTTCCCGACCATCGGCCGGTCCGAGATCGACATGCAGGCCAACGGCCCGCAGTTCGTCACGGTGGAGGACACGGTTTGCGCCGTGCACCCATCGCACGGCACCGTTGATCCCGTCGCACCGAACCTGCTCTCCGAGGTGGCCATTGTTAGCCGCCTCGCGCGCGCCGTCCTCGGCGACAAGGTGAACGTGGACTGGGATGGGTTCGAAGCCAACTACGACGTGATCCGCGAGCACATTTCGCACGTCGTTGACGGCTGTGAGGATTACAACCAGAAGGTTCGCCGGGAAGGCGGATTTGTGCTGCCGAACGGACCACGCGATTCACGAACCTTCAGCACCCCCACCGGCAAGGCGATCATCACGGTGAACGACCTGCAGCCGGTCGAGCGTCCCGCAGGCACCCTGATCCTGCAGACCCTCCGCTCACACGACCAGTTCAACACCACCATCTACGGTCACAATGACCGTTACCGGGGCATCAAGAAGGGCCGACACGTGGTGTTCGTGAACCCGGAGGACCTGGCCGAGCTGGGCTTCTCTGACGGTCAGTACGTGGACATCCGCGGCGAATACCAGGACGGCCGGGAACGCGTGCTGCGGAACTGGCGCGTGGTCTCCTACCCGAGCGCCCGTGGCTGTGCCGCCGCGTATTACCCGGAGGCCAACGTGCTGGTGCCCCTGGAGGAGCTCGCGGAGGGCAGCAACACGCCCATGTCGAAGGCAGTGATCGTGCGGCTGGAGCCGACCAAGGGCGACGCGACGTCATCCGCCGCAGCCGCGAAGGCTTCCATCTCGTAGCCCCTCTCGTAGCCCAGCGTCCAGCACAGGGCGCAAAAAAGTGGCTCACCCGCAGGA
>NZ_ALPM01000039.1:0-5582 GCF_000294595.1 Arthrobacter sp. TB 23
CCACTTTTTTGGTGACTAACCGGGCAGCTACCGTGACCGGCCGGGCAGCTACCGTGACCGACCGGGCAGCTACCGTGACCGACCGGGCAAAGACCCCTGCTACTGGGCGGTCTTCGTCCAGCCGTTGGCGTCCGGACCGTCTTCGAGGCCTTTCGCACGGACCTGCATGACGACGTCGGCCGCTGACTGCACGGCGTCGTCGGCACCTTTACGGCCGCTGGTGTCAGCCGTGCCCGCCGCATAGCCGATCAGGAACGCGCTGATTGCCCCGGCGTTGGGGGACACCGTCTCGGACGTCTGGGCGGCGACCTCCACGATCCGCTCGTGGTCCACCTCCAGGTCGAGGATCTGCAGTGCCTGGGTGAGCTGGCGGCTCCATTCGCTGAGAGTGCGCAGTTCGTCGTCGATGCCTGTCATATGGGACTCCGTAAATTGTGGGAAGTTTGGTGCCCTCAAGAATTAGCACCTGCGGGCACTTTCCACAACGTTGGCCAGTCGAGCGGACGGTACCCAATAATGGACTCATGGCCTCCCCCATAGAGCACCTCGACGTCGCGATCATCGGGGCGGGGCTCTCGGGCATCGGCGCCGCCCACCGGCTGCGCACCGAATGTCCCGGCAAGTCGTTCGCCATCTTTGAGGCGCGCGACGCGGTCGGCGGCACCTGGGACCTCTTCCGCTACCCGGGCGCCAGGTCCGATTCCGACATGTTCACCCTCTCCTACCCCTGGCGGCCCTGGACCGTACCGGAATCCATCGGCGACCAGCCAGCCATCCTGAACTACCTGCAGGACGCAGCCGAGGAATCGGGCGTGACGCCACACATCCGCTTCGCCACCCGCATGGTGAGTGCAGACTTTTCCTCGGAAACCTCCCGCTGGACGCTGCACCTGGACACCGACGACGACGGCGCCACCCACCGCCGCACCGTCACCTGCTCGTTCCTGTACGCCTGCACCGGGTACTACAACTACACCCAGCCGTACCAGCCTGACCTCCCGGGCCTTGAGGACTTCACCGGCGATGTGATCCACCCCCAGTTCTGGCCGGCTGGCTTCGATTACACGGGCAAGCGGGTGGTCGTGGTTGGGAGCGGCGCCACCACTATCACGCTGGTCCCGGCAATGACCGACGACGCCGCCCACGTCACCATGCTGCAGCGATCGCCGTCCTACGTGGTGACGGTGCCGCGCCGGGACCGGTTCTCCGACGCCGCACGGAAGATCCTGCCGGCGGGTCCGGCCCACCGGGTGGCCCGGGCCCGCAATGTTCTCTACCCGCTGGGGTTCTACCAGCTGTGCATGAGGCTGCCCCGGGTGGCGAAGGCGTACCTGAGGTACAAGGCGCGCGGCATCCTCAAGGACGAACAGCAGATCCGTGACCATTTCACCCCTGCCTACAACCCGTGGGAGCAACGGGTGTGTGCTGCGCCGGACGGTGACTTCTATCGGTCGCTGGCGTCGGGGAAGGCGTCGGTGGTGACGGATCGGATCGACCGGTTCACTGCCGGCGGGGTCCGGCTTGCGTCGGGGCGGGAGCTGGCGGCCGACGTCGTCGTCACCGCTACCGGGCTGGCCCTGCAATCCCTCGGCGGCTCGAACCTGAGTGTTGACGGCGTCTCCGTGGAACTCGGTGAGTCGTTGATCTACCGTGGCGTCCTGGTCAGCGGGGTACCGAACTTTGGCTACTCCCTGGGGTACACGAATGCGTCCTGGACATTACGCTCGGACCTCAGCGCCCGGTACGTGTGCCGGCTGCTCAAGCACATGGACCGCAACGGGCACACGGCGGCAGTCCCGGTGCCGGCCTCAGGTATGGCGCGGCGGCCACTGCTGGCCCTGTCGTCGAACTTCATGCTGCGGGCCGTGAAGGTGTTTCCGCGTCAGGGTTCGGGCACCCCCTGGACGCTGGGCGCCAACTATCTCCTGGATCTGCCGCTGGTGCTGCTGGGCAAAGTCAGCAAGCAGATGGCGTTCGACGCGGTTCCCGGTCGAGGCTCCACCCGGCAGCGCAAAAAAGTGGCGTAACTGCACGTCTGGCCGCAGAAAAGTGGCCTGGCCGCACGCAAGTGGTTGCCCCACCACTGCTCTGGGGCTGGACCACTTTTCTGCCGGGAGGGGCCGCCCCGCAGGCTCCGAAACCGGCATCGACGGCGAGGTGGGGAGCCGCTATTCGGTCTTCGCGGCCGACTTCAACAAATCCAGCCGCAGTGCGCGGGCGGTTTCCATGTGCTGCCGGGCGATCTGCCGGGCGTCGTCGGCGCGCTGATCGATGATGGCCCGCACCAGCGCCTCATGCTCGTCCAGCGCATCTTCCCATCGGTTGCCAACGGACAGGGTCGACCGAGGCGTGTTGATGAGGTGGGTGGAGAGCCGCTCCAGCAGGTCCTGCAACACCCGGTTGTGCGCGGCCGTACTGACAGCCGCATGGAACTCGACGTTGCAGCGGATCCGGGTCTGGTCATCCGGGGAATCGAGTTCCCGGTCCCGCTCAACCAGTGCCTCAAGGCGCATGATGTCCGAGGCCGTCCTGCTGCTGGACGCCTGTCCGGCAGCTTCCTGTTCGAGCATCACCCGCAGGTCATAGATCTGGATGACTTCCTGGGGGTCAATCTGCGGCACCTGAAGGCCCCGCGCGGCCCGCTCCAGCAGACGCTCGTGCTGGAGCCGGCTGAGCGCCTCGCGGATGGGAGTCCGCGAGACGCCAAAGCGCTCCGAAAGGCCCACCTCGCGCAGCGGGGTCCCGGGAGGATGGACCCCTGCCAGAATCTCGCTGCGCAGCACGCGGAAGACCACTGAGCCGTCGACGCGTCCCGTCGAATCTGCCGGATCAGACACTTTCAACCGGTTCAGACACTTGGTGCTCCTCTAAGTAGGACCTGAATTTTAGGCACCCTATCCACGGGTGTGGGCTAGGACATTACTCATGGAACAGCCATTCGGACGCGTCGACGAGCGACTCGGGTGGAACTGCTAGACGGCGATCTGGCGCAGCACGTACTGCAGGATGCCACCGTTGCGGTAGTACTCGGCTTCACCCGGAGTGTCGATCCGCAGGACAGCCTCGAAGGTGATGGGCTCGCCGCCACCCTCGGGGGTCGCCGTGACGGTGACGGTCTTCGGGGTGGTGCCGTTGTTCAGCTCGGTCACGCCGGACACCGCGAAGGTCTCGGTGCCGGTGAGACCCAGCGTCTCGGCGTTCTGGCCCTGAGGGAACTGCAGGGGAAGCACACCCATGCCGATGAGGTTGGAGCGGTGGATCCGCTCGTAGCTCTCGGTGATGACCGCACGGACGCCCAGGAGTGCGGTGCCCTTGGCAGCCCAGTCACGGGATGAACCCGAACCATATTCCTTGCCGGCCAGGATCACTAGCGGCGTGCCAGCGGCCTGGTAGTTCATCGCCGCATCGTAGACGGCAGCCTGTGGCGCGTCGGCCTGGCTGAAGTCGCGGGTGAAGCCGCCCTCGACGTCCTCGAGGAGCTGGTTGCGGATCCGGATGTTCGCGAACGTGCCACGGATCATCACTTCGTGGTTGCCACGGCGTGAGCCGAAGGAGTTGAAGTCCTTGCGCTCCACACCGTGCTCGAGCAGGTAGCGACCCGCTGGAGTATCGGACTTGAAGGAGCCGGCCGGTGAGATGTGGTCGGTGGTGACCGAATCCCCCAGCTTCAGCAGAACGCGTGCACCCTCGATGTCGGTGACGGGTTCCGGTTCGGCCTTCATGCCCTCGAAGTATGGAGGCTTCCGGACGTAGGTGGATTCCGGATCCCACTCGAAGGTGTCGCCTGCCGGGGTGGGCAGGGACTGCCAGCGCTCGTCGCCATCGAAGATGGTCGAGTAGCTGGCCTTGAACATTTCCTTGTCGATCGACTCGTCGATGATCTGCTGCACCTCAACCGGGTTCGGCCAGATGTCCTTCAGGAAGACGTCGTTGCCGTCGTCGTCCTGGCCCAGTGGATCGGCAGCGAAATCGAAGTCCATGGTGCCGGCGAGGGCGTAAGCGACCACCAGCGGCGGGGAGGCCAGGTAGTTCATCTTCACGTCCGGGTTGATCCGGCCCTCGAAGTTGCGGTTACCGGAGAGGACCGCGGTGACCGCGAGATCGGCGTCGTGGATGGCCTGGGTGATCTCCTCATCGAGGGGACCCGAGTTGCCGATGCAGGTGGCGCAACCGTAGCCGACCACGTAGAAGCCGAGCTTCTCCAGGTACGGGATCAGTCCTGACTTCTCGTAGTAGTCGGTGACCACCTTCGAGCCGGGGGCGACCGAGGTCTTGACCCAGGCCTTGGAGGTCAGGCCCTTCTCGACGGCGTTGCGGGCCAGCACTGCTGCTGCCATCATCACTGACGGGTTGGACGTGTTGGTGCACGAGGTGATCGACGCGATGGTGACCGCCCCGTGGTCCAGGGTGAAGCTGCGGCCGTCGGCGGTAACGACGTCGATCGGGCTGGAGTCGCGGTCTGGTTCGGTCTTGGTGACCGTCTCGTGCGGGTGATCGTCGATCTTGGTGGCCGCACCGGTGGATGAGGGTGGGTCGGAGGCGGGGAAGGATTCCTCGAGTGCCTCGTCGACGGTCGCGCCCTCTTCCTCGACCGAGCGGTGCACGTAGTTTTCCAGGTCGCTGCGGAACTGCGGCTTGGCGTTGGTCAGCTCGACGCGGTCCTGGGGACGCTTCGGGCCGGCGATCGAGGAGACCACCGTCGAAAGGTCCAGTTCCAGGTACTCGGAGAAGGCGATCTCCTTGCTGGGGTCATGCCACATGCCCTGAGCCTTGGCGTAGGCCTCGACCAGTGCCAGGTTCTCCTCCGAGCGGCCGGTCAGCCGCAGGTAGTCCATGGTGACTTCGTCGATTGGGAACATGGCAGCGGTGGAGCCGAACTCCGGGCTCATGTTGCCGATGGTGGCGCGGTTGGCCAGGGGCACAGCGCTGACGCCTTCGCCGTAGAACTCGACGAACTTGCCGACGACGCCGTGCTTGCGCAGCTTCTCGGTGATGGTGAGCACGACGTCGGTCGCGGTGGCGCCGGCGGGGATCTCACCGGTGAGCTTGAAGCCCACCACCCGAGGGATCAGCATGGACACGGGTTGGCCCAGCATGGCAGCCTCGGCTTCGATGCCGCCGACCCCCCAGCCGAGGACGCCGAGCCCGTTGACCATGGTGGTGTGCGAGTCGGTGCCGACGCAGGTGTCGGGGTAGGCCTGCAGGGCGGTGGTGCCGTCGGTGGTGACCTCACGGGTCATCACCGTGCGGGCCAGGTACTCGAGGTTGACCTGGTGGACAATGCCCATGCCGGGCGGCACCACCAGGAAGTCATCGAACGCGGTCTGACCCCAGCGCAGGAACTGGTACCGCTCGCCATTGCGCTGGTACTCGATGTCCATGTTGCGCTCGAGTGCGTTGGCGTTCCCGAAAACGTCGATCTGCACCGAGTGGTCAATGACCAGTTCGGCCGGCGCCAGCGGGTTGACGCGCTTGGGGTCTCCACCGAGTTCGACAACTGCCTCGCGCATGGTGGCGAGGTCGACGACGCAGGGCACACCGGTGAAGTCCTGCATGATCACGCGGGCCGGGGTGAACTGGAT
>NZ_ALPM01000040.1:0-26979 GCF_000294595.1 Arthrobacter sp. TB 23
AATGCCGATCCGGTAGCAGAGGCTTTACTGCTTTTCATACCTCCATTCCATCATCGAGCACTGACAGTAATGGCAAAATAGGGACCGATTTAGGGCCCCCAGGAAAACTTTTTTCAACTATTTTTCAGCACCGGAATTCAGGCACCGCAGACCCAGTCCCGGACCGCCCGCTACCACCCGCCAAACCGTGAGATGTGGCGACCTGTTCGCCCTTTAGCTAACCGGATCTACCGTCTCGGCGAAGGAAGGGGTACGGGATGGAAAGGGCAACGGGGATGCTGGCTAGGGGGTGTTGACGTCTAGCGGCGGCCACGCCCACCGGCGCCGGGCTTCCGGCCGCGCGGGTTCTGCTTCTTACCCCCAGCTGCCGGCTTCTTGGGCCCACCGGCTTTCTGCGTGGGCTTTGAGGAACGCGCGGACGGTTGCTTTTTGCTTGCCGCCTTTTGCGCCTTCTTTTCCTTTTTCTCAGGTTCCTTGGCCGAGGGCTGCCGCGAGCTTCGTTCAGTGCGCCCCCTGACGATGCCGATGAACTCTTCGATGTCCTCGGCGGTGTTCTCTGAAAGCCAGGCCACGGCAATTGTGGTGGCCGGAACATCGAGAACGGGCCGGTGGACCGCGTCTTTGCGGGCGTAGAGGCGTGCAATCGACATGGGCACAATCACCACACCGGCACCCGTTGCCGCGAGTTCAATGGTGGCCTTCTCGCCACCATTGGCAATCACATCAAGGTGGTTCTCGGCGGCCAGTTCGGCGAGGGGAACCTCGTCGAACAGTGACAATTCGTGGTCCTTGCCCGCCACCACCACCGGCTGCTCCTCATAGAGGGGAATCACGCTGAGGCCTTCGCGGTCCACCGGGAGACGGACGAAACCGAGATCAACCGTGCCTGCGCGCAGAGCCTCCTCTTGGCTGGCGGCTTCATACTCACGGGTTTCCAGTGGTTTTGCTGGAAACCTGTCGCGCCACCGGCTGACCCATTTCCCGGGTGTCACACCGGGGACAAAGCCGACGGTGAGGACGCTGGGCTGGGGCTCGGACATCTGATCACACTAACCCACGGGAGGTCAGTAGCTTGCGGGCGAATCGTCGTCGGGCGCCGGAATGAACTGGGCAGCCAGTGCCTCCGACCCGCGAGCCAGCAGGGCGACGTCGGCACCCACCAGGATGAAACTGGCTCCGACATCCAGATAGTGGCGTGCGGTAGCGGGGTTGAAGGCGTTCACTCCGGCCGGTTTTCCAGCCTTCTGTGCAGCTGCGAGACAGTGTTCGACGGCGGCTCGCACCTTGGGGTGCTCCTGCTGGCCCAGCACGCCCATGGACGCAGCGAGGTCCGAGGGGCCAACGAAGATTGCGTCAACACCGTCAACGGCAAGGATCGCCTCGACGGCGGCGACGGCGGCGGTAGATTCGATCTGTACCGTCACGCTGATGGTCTCATCAGCCACGGCCAGATAATCGGGAACCCGGTTCCAGCGGGCAGCCCGCGCCAGCGCCGATCCAACACCCCGCACACCACCCGGCGGGTACCGGGTAGCCGCAACTGCTGCTTCAGCGTCAGCCACCGAGTGGACCATCGGGATCAGCAGATTTTGCACCCCCAGGTCCAGATACTGCTTGATGAGCACTGTGTCATTCACCGGGGGACGAACCATTGCGTGCACCGGGTAGCCGTGAACGGCCTGGAGCTGGGCAAGAATGGATTCCAGCCCATTTGGGCTGTGCTCAGCGTCGATGAGGAGCCAGTCCAGGCCAGCTCCTGCGCAGAGCTCGGCGATCAAGGGGCTTCCCGAGCACACCCACATGCCAGTTAGCGGCCGATCGGCCCCGGCGAGCGCTACACGAAACGTGTCATTTAGTGGAAGTGGCATGTCACTACTCCCAGCGGTCCGTAGTCGGCGTGGATAGTGTCACCCTTATTGACCCACAGTGGGCGGGTGAAGGACCCGGCGAGGATGATGTCACCGGCCTTCATACTGTCACCGTGGGCGGCAATCTTGTTGGCCAGCCAGTGAACACCGGCCGCCGGGTGGTCGAGCACTCCCGCTGCGACGCCGGTTTCCTCGACCGTCTGGTTCTTGTAAAGGATTGCCGCTACCCAACGGAGGTCGACGGCGTCCGGTCTCACCGGACGACCACCCACCACCATGGCGCCCATCGCCGCGTTGTCCGAAATGGTGTCAACGATGGTCCTACCCTCCATCTCGATCCGGGAATCCAGGATTTCAAGGGCGGGGACCACGTAGTCGGTGGCATTCAGTACGTCGAAGATGGTGCACCCTGGTCCCGACAGATCCTGCTTCAACACAAACGCCAGTTCCACTTCGACCCGCGGATGGGTGTACCGATCCCAGTCCACCGAGCAGCCGGTGTCCAGCACCATATCGTCGAAGATGGCTCCGTAATCGGGTTCGGTGATGCCGGTGGCCGCCTGCATGGCCTTCGAGGTGAGGCCGATCTTGCGCCCCACCAGCATTCGCCCGGCAGCCTCGTTGCGTTGACGCCACAGCTGCTGCACCGCGTAGGCGTCCTCAACGGTCATGTTCGGATAGCGGGCCGTCAGCCGCGGAACCGGGGTGCGGCTGCGCCCGGCTTCGACCAGCTCATCGGCGATGGCTTCAATGGTTGTGGCATCCAGCATGGCTACAGCTGCGCCCCCAACTTGAACCCCTGCTCGGCACCATCATCGTCTTTGCGGGTGTAGGAGAACCCGTCGGCACCGACCGTCACCGCCATTTCGCTCTTTTCCTCACGCACAATCACGGGCTGGGGATTCCCATCGAGATCCAGGACCAGCGAGGCTTCGCTGTACCAGGAGGGGACGACGGCGTTGCCCCACCAATCGCGGCGCTGGTTGTCGTGGACGTCCCACGTGACCGTAGGGTTGTCCGGGTCGCCGGTGTAGTAATCCTGGGTGTAGATCTCGATGCGGTGCCCGTCCGGGTCAAGGATGTAGAGGTAGAAAGCGTTGGACACGCCGTGCCGGCCGGGGCCGCGTTCAATCCGGTCCGAGATGCGCAGGGCGCCCATCTTGTCGCAGATCTGGATGATGTTGTGCTTCTCATGGGTGGCGAAGGCGACGTGGTGCATCCGTGGGCCGTTACCCCCGGTCAGTGCGGTGTCATGCACCGTCTGTTTACGGTGCATCCAGACCGCATAGCTCACGCCATCGGAATCCTGGATGTCCTCAGAGACCCGGAAGCCGAGGTCCTCGAGGTACTTGCGTCCCCGCGGTACGTCAGGGGTGACCTGGTTGAAATGATCCAGGCGCACCAGCTCGCCGGCAGAGTAGAGGTCGTAGCGCTGGGTGAGGCGCTCCACATGTTCGACGTCGTAAAAGAATTCGTACGGGAAGCCAAGTGGGTCCTCGACGCGGACGGAATCGCCAATGCCCTTGGTGAACCCCTCCGTTCGGCGCTCCACCCGGCAACCAAGTTCCGTGTAATACGCCTCGGCGGCGTCCACTTCCGCCGGCGACTTGACCCGGTAGGCGAAGGCGGCGACGGCGGCCACCGGCCCCTTCCGCAACACCAGGTTGTGGTGGATGAACTCCTCAAGGGAGCGCAGGTAGATGTTGTTGTCGTCTTCTTCGGTGACGTGCAGACCGAGGACGTCGACGTAGAACTCACGCGACTTCACGAGGTCAGTTACGACGATTTCCATGTAGGCGCAACGGACAATGTCGGGGGCCGGAGCAGTGGGGGTGGGGACGAAGTTTGTCATGATGGTCTCTCTTCTTTGAGCAGGGCGCGGGGGAGGTGCCTGGGGAAGGGGGTCAGCCCTTGGGTGCGTCGTCGATGCTGCCGAACTTCGGAGTGTGGACAGCGCCGAGGCTGATATGAACTGCCTGCTGGTCGGTGTAGAAGTCGATTGACCGGTAGCCGCCCTCATGTCCCAGACCCGACGCTTTCACGCCGCCAAATGGAGTGCGAAGGTCGCGAACGTTGTGGCTGTTGAGCCAGACCATGCCAGCTTCCATGTTTTGGGAGAAGTTGTGGGCGCGGGTCAGGTTCTGCGTCCAAATGTAGGCGGCGAGCCCGTATTTGGTGTTGTTCGCGAGTGCCAGCGCTTCGTCGTCGTCTTCAAACGGGGTGATGGCGACGACCGGGCCGAAGATCTCCTCCTGGAAAATGCGTGCTTCAGGAGCGACGTCGGCGAACACGGTCGGTGCGATGTAGTTGCCCTCGGGCAGGTGGTCCGGCCGGCCTCCGCCAGCCAGCAGCCGCCCCTCCGACTTCCCAATCTCTACATAGGAGGCGACTTTCTGAAAATGCTCTGGGTGGACCAGCGCGCCGACCTCGGTCCTGGGATCGTGGGGATCGCCGACCACGATGGACTTGGCTCGGGCCGCGTACTTGTCGCAGAACTCGTCGTAGATGCCGCGTTCCACCAGAATGCGGGATCCGGCGGTGCAACGCTCACCATTCAAGGAGAAAACACCGAAGAGCGCCGAATCGATCGCCGCGTCCAGGTCCGCATCGGCGAAGACCACGCAGGGTGACTTCCCGCCGAGTTCCATGGACAGCCCCTTAAGGTTCTCGGCTGCATTACGGAAGATGGTCTGCCCGGTGGTCGTCTCACCGGTGAAGGAAATCAGGGGGACTTGTGGGTGCTTGACCAGCGCATCACCCGCTTCTTCGCCGAGGCCGTTGACCAGGTTGAACACCCCGTCGGGGAGGCCGGCGTCTTTGAAGATCTGGGCCCATAGGGAGGCGGACAGCGGCGTGAATTCGGCGGGCTTGAGGACCACGGTGTTGCCGGTGGCCAGTGCCGGTGCGAGTTTCCAGGATTCGAGCATGAACGGAGTGTTCCAGGGGGTGATCAGTCCGGCGACGCCGATCGGCTTCCGGTTCACGTAGTTGATCTGGGAACCCGGGACTTTCATGGCGTCGTCGAACTGAGCCACGATGAGGTCAGCGAAAAAACGGAAGTTCTCGGCTGCACGCAGGGCCTGGCCCTTCGCCTGGGTGATGGGCAACCCGGTGTCGAAGCTCTCCAGGTCGGCCAGGCGGGACTCCTGCGCCTCCACGGCGTCGGCGATTTTGTTGAGAACCCGGGCTCGCTCGCGGGGTTTCATCCGCGGCCACGGGCCGTTGACGAATGCCTCGCGTGCAGCGGCGACCGCGAGG
The DNA here is from genome assembly GCF_000294595.1 of Arthrobacter sp. TB 23. Lineage (NCBI taxonomy): Bacteria > Bacillati > Actinomycetota > Actinomycetes > Micrococcales > Micrococcaceae > Arthrobacter > Arthrobacter sp. TB 23. The sequence continues at coordinate 5,127 of NZ_ALPM01000040.1, forward strand.
TCAATGTCTTCCTTCTGCCCAGCGGCAGCGGTGGCGTAGTTGGTGTTGGACACCGGGTCCTGCACGTCGAAGGTCTTCCCACTGACGGAATCGACAAACTTTCCGTTGATGTAGTGCTGGATGTGGGTGGGCAGGTCCTGCGGTACATAGTGGGTGGTTTCAGGGACGGTGGACGTCATGGTTTTCTTCCTGACTATTTGGTGGAGCTTATTCGATGGGAGCAGAGGCCTGCGCAAGGTAGGCGTCCAGGGTTGCGGAGCGGTGACGGCGGGCGGCGTGCTCGATGGTGTCGGCGTTGGCCGCCGATTCGATGAGCTGCAGCAGCGCCTCGTGTTCCAGGACAGATTCCTTGGCGCGCCCGGGAACGAACCTGAACGTGGACGACCGGAGCGCCGCCAGCCGGTTCCAGCCGCGGTGCACCAGATCAAGGATGTGCGGATTGGGGCAATGCTCAAACAAGATGCTGTGAAAGTCCTGGTTCAGTGCCGTGAAACGGACCGGGTCGAAATGGTCAAGGCACTCTCGCATCTGGGCGTTGACCGCGCGCGCCCGGGCTACCGCCACCGAATCGATCAGCGGTGCGGACAGGGCCGTCGCCGCCCCCTCGATGATGCTCAGAGTCTGCATCGTATACAAGTACTCGGTGGGGTCGATCCCGGAGACGGTGGCACCGACGTTGCGTTCAAACGTCACAAGACCTTCAGCCTCCAACCGCCTGATTGCCTCCCGGACCGGGACCACACTGAAGCCAAGATCCTCAGCGATTTTCGCTAGCACCAGCCGGTATCCGGGTGAAAAGGAGCCTTCGATGATGCGGGATTTGATCGAGGTGTAGGCCCGCTCGGACTTACTTCCCGGTTCGACATCACCGCGCCTGGCCCCGCCACTGGTCTCGAGTGACGGTGCGACGACGGCGTCAGCCACGTGTTGCTCCGTCGGCGACCCACTGCACGTATTTCGCCCTCCAGTCGGCATTCATTGGGTAAAGCCCGTCCACACCGCTTCCCTGCTTGACCATTTCGAGGATGAACCTCTCTTCCTGCTCTTGCAGGATGCAGTCCTCCACGAGTTCCTCAGCAAGTGCCGGCGGGATGACGAGAATGCCGTCCGAGTCGGCCACGATGATGTCCCCTGGCTGGACGGTCGTTCCGCCGCACGCGATGGTGATATCGGTGTCCCATGGGATGTGGCGTCGACCCAGGACAGCCGGGTGGGGGTTGGCGAAGTAGGTCGGCATGTCGAGATCAGCAACAGCCGAATAGTCACGAACACCGCCATCAGTAATGATGGCGGCCGCTCCCCGGACCTGGGCTCGCATGGCCAGAATGTCCCCCACCGTGCCGGTACCCTTTTCACCCCGCGCCTCCATGACGAGAATTTCGCCGTCGTGCACCGAGTCAATGGCGCGTTTCTGGGCGTTGAACCCACCACCGTGGGTGGGGAAGAGATCCTCCCGGTTGGGGACGAACCGGAGGGTGCGGGCCAGCCCCACCACTCGGCGGTCAGGGCGGGTTGCCTGCAACCCATCAATGCTCACATTGTTCAACCCACGCTTGCGCAGCTGTGAGGACAGCGTTGCGGTGGCGATGCCCTCCAGCTTCTTCTTCAATTCAGGTGCCAGCGCGTGGCTTACCGGTTCCAGCCCGGCTGCCTCGCGTGACCCATAGGCTTCTTCCCGCTGAGTGTCATCGGCTTTGGGTTGAGCGCCGAAGTCAGCGAACGGCGTCGTTCCCTCCGCCACGCAGGTCCTGAGTCGCCCGCTGCTGTAGGCACCGGCGGTGACCTCGATGTCCACCATGTCGTCCGGATTCGCTACCGATGCACCGGCCGGGGTGCCGGTCAAAATAATGTCCCCTACCTCCAGGGTGAGGAGCTGTGACAGATCGGCGACCAGCTGGGCGAAGGGAAACAGCAGGTCCTCAGTAGTGTCGTCCTGGACGAGTTCCTCGTTGTGCCAGGTGCGCACCCGCAGTGCAGTGGGATCGATGTCATTCGCTGGAATCAAACGTGGCCCAACCGGGGTGAATCCGTCGCCACCTTTGGAGCGAACGTTTGAACCCTTGTCGGCGTAGCGGAGGTCGTAAACACCCAGGTCGTTGCTGGCGGTCACCCATTGGACGTGGCCCCATGCCTGAGCAGGGCTAACCCTGCGGGCGGTTGTGCCAATAATGAGAGCGATTTCGCCCTCGTAGCCGAGCAGCTCACAGCCCAGCGGACGTACAACGACACCGGGCGTCTCAAGTGATCCGAGCGAGAGGGACGAGGAGGGTTTCAGGAAGTAGGAGGGCTGCAGCGGAATACGTCCTCGCTGCGCGGCGCGGCTGGGGTAGTTGATGTGAACCGCAATCACCTTCCGGGTGCGGGCCAGCAGTTCGGCACTAACGGCCTCGGTCGTGGACTCCATCGTCATATCGCGCTCCTCGTCGTCGTCGAACTCTCTCTCCGATTCCCAATGTACGAAATCGTATACGATATACTACCCACTGTGACCGGCACCACGTCAAGAGTCCATGATCATGGCACCCGTTGTGTCGCTGGTCATACCCGTCGTACAGTGTGAGCAGCGTCATTCGATTATCGGATTACGTGTTCAAATAAAGAACTTTCACAACGAAGTGAGCGAGGAAGACCGTGCATTTTCACCATCACGGCTACGTATCAGGTGACCCCCGCGTTCAGGTAGCGTCCGGCGTCGGTATCGATCGGCCGGACGAACTGCCCGACGAGGTTGACGTCCTGATTGTCGGCAGCGGCCCAGCCGGAATGCTCGCGGCCGCCCAGCTCTCCCAGTTCCCGGAGATCACTACGCGCATTGTGGAGCGCCGTCCCGGACGGCTAGCGATTGGTCAGGCAGATGGCATCCAGGCCCGAAGTGTTGAGACGTTCCAGGCGTTTGGTTTCGCCGAGCGTATTACCGCCGAGGCATACCGGATCACCGAGATGGCATTCTGGAAACCGGACCCCGCAGATCCCGCCCGGATTGTCCGGACCGCCCGCCCTCTCGATGACCCGGCAGGGGTCAGCGAATTTCCGCACCTGATCGTCAATCAGGCGCGCGTCCTCGATTATTTTGCCGAGTTCATGGCAAACTCCCCTACCCGGATGAAGCCTGACTACGGCCTGGACTTCATCGGGCTCGATGTTGCCAACGAGGGCGAATATCCCGTTGCTGTCACCCTCGCCCATACCGCTGGGCCGCTCGAAGGAACGCAGCGGTCGGTCAGGGCCAAATACGTGATTGGCGCCGATGGTGCCCGGAGCAACGTCCGCAGCGCCATCGGCTGCACGCTCGCCGGCGACGCGGCGAATCACGCGTGGGGGGTCATGGACGTTCTTGCCGTCACCGACTTCCCAGACATTCGGCTGAAGTGCGCCATTCAGTCCGGTACTGGCGGGAGTATCCTCCTCATTCCCCGAGAGGGTGGTCACCTCTTCCGCATGTATGTGGATCTGGGTGATGTCGATGCGCACACCAAAGGGGAAATCCGCAGCACCACGATTGCTGAAATCATCGAGAAGGCCAACGCGATCCTCCACCCTTACACCCTCGACGTCCGCAACGTCGCCTGGCATAGCGTCTATGAAGTCGGCCACCGCCTGACGGACCGCTTCGACGACGTCCTCCCCGAGGAGGTCGGCACCCGAACACCCCGGGTCTTCATCACCGGGGACGCCTGCCACACCCACAGCGCCAAGGCGGGCCAGGGAATGAACGTCTCGATGCAGGACGGATTCAATATCGCCTGGAAACTCGGACATGTCCTGGAGGGCCGCAGTGCTGAGAGCCTGCTCTCCACCTATTCCGCCGAACGCCAGGTAGTAGCCAAGAACCTGATTGACTTCGACAAGCAGTGGTCTTCGTTGATGGCCAAAAAACCAGAAGACTTTGAGGACCCCACGGAACTCGAAAACTTTTACACCAGCACCATGGAATTTCCCGCCGGATTCATGACCGAGTACCAGCCATCCATCATCGTCGGCCAGGCCACCCACCAGGAACTCGCCACCGGGTTCCCCATCGGCAAACGGTTCAAGTCCGCGCAGGTCGCCCGTGTTTGCGACACCAATCTGCTTCACCTGGGCCACCAGGCGACGGCCGACGGACGTTGGCGCGTCTACGTTTTCGCTGATGAACCGCTGCCAGGTGCACCATCGAAGGTGACCACCTTCGCGGAATGGCTCGCCAATTCACCAGAGTCACCCCTCGCTGCAACTCCCGTGGGTGCTGACCAGGACGCGTGGTTCGATGTCAGGGTGATCTACCAGCAAGATCACCAAAGCCTGGACATCACCGCCGTTCCTGCTGTGTTCAAACCGCAGGTTGGACCCTTCAAGCTCAACTATCTGGAAAAGGTCTTCGGCGTTAACCCTGCCGAGGATATCTTCGACCTGCGGGGCGTAAGCCGGGACGGCGTCGTCGTCGTCGTTCGCCCGGATCAGTATGTAGCTCAGGTGCTGCCACTGACCGCGACTGCAGAGCTTGCCGGGTTCTTTGCAAAAATGCGCACCAGACGCGGTTGACGGTCGGCGGGGGCAGCTAGGGTTAAGGAATGACCCCCGCAAAAAGCCCCCAGACCATGAAACCCGCCACAGCGGCCAAGAAACTGGGAATCTACCTGCCAGCCTCTCCTCAAGAGTTCCAGGACAACGACGTTACCCGCGCGGAGTTCAACGAACTGCAGCAGAATCCGCCGGAATGGCTCGCGGAGCTCCGCCGCAACGGACCGCACCCCCGCCCAGTGGTGGCTCAGAAATTGGGCATTTCCATCAGCGGTCTGGCTCGTGGCGGGGTCACCGAACCGCTTACGACGCCGGACATCACCGCGCTGCTACAGGAGCCCCCGGCCTGGTTGGTAGCTGAACGCTCGACCCATGCGGCAGTCCGCAAACAGGATCTGATCACCAAGAATCTGCATGCCGAGAAGGCCGACCAGTAGGCTAAACCAGCTAGGCCGTGTCGACTTTTCGCGGGAATGAAGCATACTTACTATTATGCTTCATGCACAACCGCTCAACATTGCCGTGATGGCCCACCTGCACCACCCCATTGCCAGCCCATTTCCGGGTGGACTGGAAATGCATACTGCGCTGTTGACTGAAGAACTCACGGCTCGTGGACACTCGGTCACTCTTTTCGCCAAGGGTGGCAGCCACACCACAGGCACCGTGGTGCCCGTGCTTGACGCCGGGTTCCACTTCGCCAAGCATCCCGAGGGCCCAGCCCGTGACGCGCAGACACGCCACCTGGATGATGCTCACAACACCACCCTGAACCTGATTGACGAAGGCAATTTCGACGTCGTCATCAACAACTCCCTCAGCCCGCTACCGCATGCTGATCCGCCCACAGCCCCCATGTTGACCATTCTCCATACCCCTCCGCTACCGCGGGTGACTGCCGTCTTCGAGGCATCCGGCTACCGCCCCTCGCCTCGGCAACGGTTTGTCAGCGTTTCAGCGGCCAATGCACGGCAGTGGCGGAACCACCTCGACGACATCAGCATTGTTCACAACGGGATCCGGCTCGATGAATGGCATGCAGGAGTACTGACCCGCCGGCGCTCCAACACGGCAGTCTGGGCCGGCAGGATTACCCCCGAAAAAGGGTTGCACGTTGCGATCGAGGCCGCATCCCTCGCCGGAATGCGGATCCGCTTTGCCGGACCCATTAGTGATCAGGACTACTTCACCCGAACCATTGCGCCGTTACTGAGCGAATCAGTTCAGCACGTAGGTCACCTGAACCATGGCCAGCTGGCGTCTTTCCTCAGCTCCGGGACCGTCTTTATTGCTTCACCGTTGTGGGCGGAACCGTTCGGGCTAACCACAGTCGAAGCCATGGCATGCGGCACGCCAGTGGCGGCGCTTCCCTGCGGTGCGATGGCTGAGATTATTGACCAGCGCGGCGGAGTAGTGGCAGGCGGGTTCTCTGCTGCAGACCTTGCCTTGGCAATTGAACAGGCGCGCAGAGCGGACAGCACCGCGGTTCGGGCTTCTGCGGCACGGTTTGCAGCCGGCGTGATGATTGCCAACTACGAGCAACACCTCGGTGAACTGGTGAATCAGGACATACTCTCCGACTCCGAGATGCTGGCATCCTAGGCCAGTGTTGATTCCCGTGTTGTCCCCCGTGTCGTCCCCATGACGACTCTCCCCCGCGTGGCCTACTACACCCACCACCACGGTTCGGGACACCTGCGCCACGCCCTGAACATCGCGCGCTTGGAGGTTGTCGATCTGTTGGTCACTGGATCCACCGAACCCGCCGGACTCAGGACAGTTCCGCATACCCGGTTTGCCCAGCTCACGACTGACACCGGGCCCGACGGCGAGCCATACCCGACACCCGAGGAACCATTTCTGCATTACACGCCCATCAATTCAGCGATCAGGCACCGATTCGCCGAGCTGCATGCTGCATGGCGAGACTTTGATCCGCAGGTAATCATTATTGATGTTTCGGCCGAGGCGGCAATCTTCGCCCGGCTCTGTGGGTATCCCGTCATCTACCGGCGCATGCCCGGGGATCGCTCCGATGCAGTGCATGAGCTGGCCTATGCGTCAGCTTCTGAGCTGGTTGCCTATTACCCCCGACGCCTTGAGGAATCCTCCTATCTCGAGGCATTTGGGCATCGGACCCAGTATCTGGGGATGCTTTCACCTACCGGCGGCGCTGAGACAGATTCGGCAAAGCCAGGCGGCAGGATCATCACTGTGCAGACCAGTCTGGGTGGCAACGGTGTAAATCTCGGTGATCTTGTCCAGGCCGCTCGATCCTGCCCCTCCTGGCAATGGAACGTGGCAGGGCTGAGCACCGGGAGCATTGAGCTGCCGCCCAATGTTCGCCTGCTTGGCGTTCTGAAGGATCCCGCCAAGGAACTCGCCGCCGCAGACATCATCATCACCTCCGCGGGGTACCACGCCGTTGCAGCGGCGGCCGCAGCTGGTCGCCCCACCATCCTGGTGCCGGAGGAAAGACCGTTCGGTGAGCAGGCCGCCTTTGCGTGGGCGTTGGCCATCACAGCGGGGATTCCAATGGCTGAGAGCTGGTCGGATGTCAGCTGGCCAGATCTCCTCCGCCAGGCGGAGGCATCGGATGCGAACGCCCTGCGGAAGGCCTTGTTCGTCAGCCAGGAGAGTTTCAAGGTGGGGTTGTTGGATCTGGTGTCGAAAGCGTCGGAAGCTGGCTCTTAGTTGACTGGGTCAGACTCGGCAGGTTCTGGATCGGATGGTATCTAGTAGGGCGCATTCACGCGAGCGGCAGCAATGTCGTCGTCAGTGGGGTGCTTCAGTACATCGATTCCCTCAGCATCGGCAGTCCAGCCGATGTACCCGGCGGCCGCAAAGGCCGACAGCCATCCGGTCATTGGCCACAGTCCCCATTTGTGGTGAAACACCAGGCTATTGGCAACTATGTCAGCGAAGTGCTGCAGGGGTGGGCTGGTGACCCCATGATGCTGGTGGAACATGGTGGCGGCTGAGAAGGAAAGGATGACCCCCCTCTCACGGGCAGTGAAGGAAAAGTCGGTGTCTTCCCCGCCGTACCCAGTGAAGGATTCATCAAACCCGCCTATCAGGGTGAAATCGTCGGCCGCTACCGCGAAACCCAGAGACCAAAACAGCTCATACTTCTCAGTTGCGGCGGGGGGCTCGCCATCAGCGGGTGCCAACATGGTGCGGGCATGGTGCGGGATCGAGGCACGCATTAGTCCGGCGTCGCAGTCATCCATCGGAAACCCAGCCTCGCTTAGATAGCGGGGTTGGGCCATCACCAGACCACCCAAACTATCGAGGTCCCGCATCAAGGTTTCACAGAGCCTGGTGGCAGGTATGCAGTCAACATCCAGAAAAACCAAAGTATCAGTGGAAGCCGCTGCGGCGGCGGCATTCCGTGCAGCCGCAAGGTTCAAAGTCCCAGACCCGGATGCCGGAAGATGAACCAGACGTAATGGGATTGCGGTGTCCAGTGGAGTGGGGTTGGGCTGACCCATATACACAACGACCAGCTCTGCAGGCGTACGGGTTGAACGATTCAACCCAATCACAAGGTTCGCGAGATGTTTATCGCGGTTGGCGCTGATCACGAGAACCGAAAAGTCCCGGGTAGATGTAGTTCTCAAGAGGCAACTGGTTCGATTAGTTGGGGCCCATTGTTGCGGACCGATCCGACGGCGTTGCCAACTACCCGGGGGACAAGTTTCGGTTCCGGAATGGCGTCAATCAGCGCCTGCACGTCGGAACTACCGGTCATTTTTGGGTTAAGCCAGTCTGAATACAGGCCTGCTGGAAGGATGAGTGGTGTCCGGTCATGAATATGACCGAGGGTGTCGCTGGCGGTCGTGGTGATAATGGTGCAACTGCGCAACCACTTGTCCTGATGGTCCTCCGGAAGGGTTGGATCCGGCCAGTATTCGTATAAGGCGGCGAAAGCTAGCATGTCGCTGGTTTGGCCGTGGAGGTAGGTGGGGATTTTACCCTCGGGACCCTTCTCCCACTCGTAATACCCGTTGGCCATCACGATGCCCCTGCGCCGGGAGGCAGCGGTGCGGAAGGATGGTTTCTCAAGGATGGTCTCGGCCCGGGCATTGATCAAGGGGGGACCTTTTTTGGGGTCTTTCATCCAGGAAGGTACCAGCCCCCACCGTGCTGTGGTGAGCCGTCTAGTGGGTGTTTCACCTGTGTCGTCGAGTCGTTCCATGAGAAGTCTCACTGTGTCAGTGGGCGCCACATTGTAGGAAGGCTCAGGTAGATCCTTATCCACGAAATCAACGTCAAATAGGTCTATCAGGTCCCGGTCAGATCCCGCCACCACAAAACGTCCGCACATGAGGATAGGGTACTCCGGGGTAGCTTCAAACCTCATTCCCGGGGTGCCTGAGGACCAAAACAACCGATTGACTTAATCGAACATATCTTCGAATATTAAGGGGTGACTGCACTAGCAATAAGCCCCCGGATGTCCCCGGGCACCACCCTGGATCAGGACCTGCTGGTACCTGAACTTGCTGGTCAGCTGCGCAGCGAGTCGGGGTTGCAGGAAAAGATCAATCAGATGCAGGGAAGCCGGTTGGGCTCACGGCGTTTACCCACCATTCCCGCTCTGGGACGGATCCTTCCCGGTGGAGGATTGATGGCGGGAGCGGCTTACTCGGTTGAGAACTCCACCACGCTGGCAATGGCATTGCTTGCTGGCCCCTCGGGTTCAGGCGCGTGGTGCAGCGTGATAGGTATCCCTGATTTCAATGTAGAAGCTGCAGCAAATCTGGGCATTGATCTAGACCGTCTTATTCTTATCCCCCACCTCGACGGCCAGTGGCTCACTGTGACTGCGGCAATGGTGGATGTGGTGTCAATTATTTTGACCACCGCGCCGGCAACTATTACCAGCACCGATGCTGCTCGGCTGCGGGCACGGTTAAGGCAACGGGGAGCAGCGCTCATTACCATCGGAGCCTGGCCACAGAGTGAGGCGGTACTCAGAGTCTCCGACAATCAGTGGGGCGGGTTGGGAACCGGATCAGGTCATTTGCAAACCCGCAGGTTGAAAGTCACTGCCAAAGGGAACAACGGTCGGTCACGGAGCTCTGAACTTTCACTCACTGAACTTCAGCAACGCACCTGGCCTCAACTCAATACTGCTGACAGCATGACTATTGATCAGCGCTTCGTCCCCCAGGTGGTTGGCGCTTGATGAAGCTGCAAACACCCTCTCAAACACTCAAGCAGGGTGCCACCAGGATCATGATGCTCTGGTGTCCCGACTGGCCCATCGCTGCTGCCCTGCGCGAGCTGAACCTCCCTATCGATGCATCACTAGCCCTGGTCGATAAAGGTGAGGTCTATGCCTGTTCGCCAGCGGCGCGGTCTGAAGGTGTAAAACGCAGGCTCAGGGTCCGTGAGGCTCAGGCACGGTGTGCTGACCTCCTCGTTGAGCAATATGACCCTGCCCTCGATGAACGGGTTTTTGAACCTGTGGTCTCAGCAATTGAAAAGATTATGCCCGGAGTTCAACTGTTACGCCCTGGTTTATGCGCCATCCCTGCACAGGGGCCGAGCCGGTATTACGGCGGTGAAACCGCAGCGGCATCGGTTCTGCTCTCCACTCTCTCGACCCTTGGACTAACCAACGCCAGGATCGGTGTTGCTGATTCACCGTTCGCTGCAGAGCATGCAGCCCGTGCCACTGAGGTGTTGGAGGGCGCTGAACAGGACGCCATCTGGGTTGTTCCACCTGGCGAATCAGCCCAGTTTTTGAGCTCTTTTCCGCTGGAAGTGCTGGCCGAACCAAAACTCGCAGTTTTGTTGCGACGATTGGGAATCAAGACACTCGGTGACTTTTCAGCGCTTGCTGCTGGAGACGTTAGGAACCGGTTCGGCGTTGAAGGTGCAATCGCCCATCGGAAGGCCAACGGACTTGATCATCACTCAGTGGTGGTTCGTAAGCCACCACCGGAATTGGACGTCCTTGTTGACTTCGAACCAGCCTTGGTACGAATTGATCAGTTGGCGTTTGCTTTCCGCACCTCCGCGGACCGATTCGTGGACCGGTTGCGTGATTCCGGCCTGGTTTGCACAGTGGTCAGGGTGGTGTTGCACTCTGAATCCGGTGAAGTTTCAGACCGGTTGTGGCGTCATCCACGATGGTTCGATGCCGATGACATTCTTGATCGGGTTAGGTGGCAGCTGCAGGGTGGCGGACTGATTGAGCATGGTCTTCAATCAGGTATCACCCGAGTGCAAACCATTCCTGACACTGTCGAAGATCTAGGCGACCATGCTGATGGCCTGTGGGGTACCGGACCTGACGAAGGCGTCCACAACGGGTTGGCCCGCGTCCAAGGCATGTTGGGTCATGGAGCCGTACTGACAGCGATGATTGCTGGTGGCCGGATGCTCAAAGATCGCAGAGTGCTCATTCCGTGGGGGGATTCTTCAGGCAGCAATCCAGTAGCGGTGAGGGCTGCCCGGCAGTTGCCCTGGCCCGGCAAGTTGCCCGGACCAGCACCAGCTACAGTCTTTGACTCCCCTCGTGAAGTGCGTGTGATCGACGATAGTGGTCACAGCGTTGACGTTGACACTCGAGGAATGCTCACCCGTGCGCCAGCGCAATTCACACCACCAGGTTCACCCGCCAAGCAGCGCCTGGTACATCACTGGGCCGGACCATGGCCCATCAACGAACGGTGGTGGGACTCCTCAGGGCGGGCTCTCAACCGTTTTCAACTGGTGGATGAGACGGGTGCTGCCTGGCTACTACTCCTGGAAGACCACCAGTGGTGGGCAGAAGCCAGCTATGACTAGAGCAGCCATCACCTTATGGGAAACGGGAGGCCACTGTGGGGTGGAGTAACCCCCCGATCTCGTGGTCAGAATTTGAGCGGACCCTCTCCGATCGAAGCAGGCCCGGTGCACCACCTGCTGGAGCTGATGGTGGTGATAGTCCCGCATGGTCACCGAAACGGCAGCCATACCGTTTGCCTACCACGACGCCCCCCGAACCAGGTGGTCCGCTGGTTCCCTACGCGGAACTGCATGTCCACTCGAACTTCAGTTTTCTGGATGGTGCCTCCAGCCCGGAACAACTGGTCGAGGAAGCCAACCGGTTGCGCCTGAACGGACTGGCACTGACCGATCACGATGGATTGTACGGGGTGGTGCGTCTCGCTGAAGCTGCAGAAAAGTTCCCGCAATTGAGCACTGTCTATGGCACTGAACTCTCCTTGGACCTTTCCAAACCACAAAATGGCGAACCGGATCCCGAGGGTAGCCATCTGTTGATTCTGGCCCGCGGAACCGAGGGATACCGGACGTTGGCTGGTGCCATCACTGCAGCGCAATTGGCTGAAGGAGCCGAGAAAGGCAAGCCCCGCTACAACCTTGAAAGGCTGGCCGAACAGGCGTCAGGAAATTGGCTGATTCTCACCGGCTGCCGAAAAGGGTCAGTCCGTCAAGCATTGGTGCGCAATGGAGAGCGAGGGGCCCGAGACGCCGTCGGGCAGTTGGTTGAACTGTTTGGCAAGGACAACGTTGTCGTTGAACTCTCGGATCAGGGAAACCCACTGGATAGTTCGATCAACGATGCGTTGGCGTCAGTGGCATCAGGGTTGAAACTCCCAGTCATTGCCACCAACAACGTGCACTATGCCTCACCTGAACAGCATCAGCTAGCTACGGCTCTGGCTGCGGTGCGCGCCAGGAGAAGCCTCGATGAAATGGATGGTTGGTTACCCGCGGCAGGCTCAGCTCATCTTCGTAGTGGGGCTGAAATGGCTGCCAGGTTCGCTGCCTATCCCGGTGCTATCGAACGGACTGTGGACCTCGCCGACGATCTGGCGTTCAGGTTGCGGAGCGTCAAACCGGGTTTGCCTAATCTTGCCCTCCCCGACGGTCACACCCAGATGAGCTATTTGCGGAAACTGGTGTGGCAAGGTGCAGACAAGTTTTATCCAGGCCGGCGTGACGTGGTGGAGCGGATCGAAAAGGAACTGGAGGTTATTGAGAGCAAGAATTTCCCGGGCTACTTCCTGATTGTTCACGACTTGGTTCACTTTGCGCGGAGCGAGGGCATCCTCTGTCAGGGCCGCGGTTCGGCAGCGAACTCCGCAGTCTGCTATCTGCTGGAGATCACAGCAGTTGATTCGATTCTGTACAACCTGCCATTTGAACGTTTTCTCTCCAGCATGCGGGACGAGGAACCGGACATTGACGTCGACTTCGATTCCGATCGCCGGGAGGAAGTCATCCAGTATGTGTACAACAAATACGGACGATTCAATGCCGCCCAGGTGGCCAATGTGATCACCTACCGGCCAAAATTTGCTGTTCGTGACATGGCCAAGGCCCTCGGCCACAGCCCAGGACAGCAGGATGCCTGGTCCAAGCAGATTGAACGTTGGGGTGGCCTCGTGTCCAGTGACGATCATGACATCCCGGAAGCAGTCGTTCACCTTGCCCAAAGTGTCCTCAAGTTTCCTCGACATCTTGGGATTCATTCCGGCGGGATGGTGCTTACCGATCGGCCGGTAGGCGAAGTCTGTCCCATTGAACATGGACGAATGGAAGACCGCACTGTCCTGCAGTGGGACAAGGACGATTGCGCCTGGATGGGATTGGTGAAGTTCGACTTGTTGGGGCTAGGCATCCTTGCAGCCATCCAATACAACTTCGACCTCGCGGAGAAACACTTTGGTGAGTCCTGGGATCTGCACACCATTCCAAAGGAGGAGCAGGGCGTCTACGACATGCTTTGCTTCGCCGATTCCATTGGGGTGTTCCAGGTGGAAAGCCGAGCTCAAATGGGGATGCTCCCCCGTCTGCAACCCCGAAGGTTTTATGACCTGGTGATAGAAGTAGCCCTGGTCCGACCCGGCCCCATTCAGGGTGGCGCTGTACACCCCTTTATTAAACGCAAACTGGGGGAAGAGCCGGTCACCTACCTCCACCCCAAACTGGAACCGGTGTTGGAAAGGACCCTTGGGGTACCCCTGTTTCAGGAACAGCTCATGCAGATGGCAATGGTGGTGGGGAATTGCTCCGGAGCAGATGCTGATCAGTTGCGCCGGGCGATGGGGTCCAAACGTGGTCTTGAACGCATTGATACGTTGCGGGACAAGCTGTACGCGGGGATGGCATCAAACGGCATCACCGGAGAGACAGCCGATTCGATTTACCTCAAGATCCAGGCCTTCGCTAATTTCGGTTTCGCTGAGAGCCACTCCATCAGCTTCGCCTTACTGGTCTACGTCAGTGCCTGGCTGAGACTTCACTATCCCGGGGCATTCCTTGCCTCATTGTTGCGGGCCCAGCCTATGGGCTTCTACTCACCGCAGACCCTTGTTGCCGATGCCCGCCGTCACGGGGTGAAGGTACACCGGCCGGACCTGCTGCTTTCAGGAATTCACGCGGATCTTGAGCCTCTCACTGGACCTGCGAACTCCTCCACCGGACAAGCTACAGGCATGGATTCCTGCTGCCACCAGAATCAGCCCCCCGTAGGTCCTTTTGACAGGTCCATCCCCTTTGATTCGACACTGCACCGAAGGGATGCCCACTTCGCAGTCCGGCTGGGTCTGGACAGCGTCCAGTCAATTGGGACTCGTGTTGCAGAACAAATTGTTTCCGAGCGCATCGCCAATGGCGTCTATGCGGATATGGCAGATCTGGCACGGCGCACTGAACTCAACTCCAGCCAACTTGAGTCCCTGGCAGCTGCTGGAGCCTTCGAATCAATGGGGCTTACAGAGCGGGAGGCTCTTTGGAATGCCGGCCCGGCAGCCACTGAGCGAGCGGGCCAACTGAAAGGCACCACTGTCTACATCCAGCCACCGCTATTCCCCGACCTCACTGCTGCAGACCGGGTAGCCTCAGACCTCTGGTCAACTGGCATCACACCCGACGATCACCCGGTTCGTCACATCAGAGCAACTCTGGTCAAACGCGGTGTTTTGACTGCAGCTGACCTGCTGCAGGCGGAGCCAGGACGCAGGGTGGAGGTTGGTGGTGTGGTTACTCACCGGCAGCGACCTGCCACGGCAAGCGGAATCACCTTCATGAATCTGGAAGATGAAACAGGGCTGGTGAACGTCATCTGCTCTGTGGGGGTGTGGCAGCGATACCGGCGCATTGCCCGGGAAGCAAGCGGTGTCCTGGTCCGGGGCATGCTGGAGCGCTCCACGGAAGGAATAGTCAATATTGTGGCTGACAAGTTTGAGGTGTTGACAATGAAGGCGACCACAAAGTCGCGAGACTTTCAGTAGCTGCCGTCCCCGAGAACCCGGAACTACTCCCACAACTTCTCGTTAACGAGAAAGACCCCCGGATAACCGGGGGTCTAAACCGTGCGCGAGGGGGGATTTGAACCCCCACACCCTTTCGGATACTGGCACCTGAAGCCAGCGCGTCTGCCGTTCCGCCACTCGCGCGCAACCACTCCAAAACACTTCAACAAACCAGTCGAAGACCTTCGAGAACAGCAGAAATAAGCATAACGGAGCATCACTGAAATCACCTAAACGCCCCGCCTGATCCCTCTGCCCAGAGCCGATACATCAAGCAACTACGCCACTACGGCCCGAGGAATCGTTATCACTTAGTGGTCTATCCGGGCACGTGATTAAGGCCTTTTAGAGAGGTCCCCAGTAGTATCGAACTGATCGCGTCGTACGTTGACCATGCCTTCGCACCCGACAAAGGCCGTGGATCGCTGTACCGACAAACTATTCAATCGAAGGGTGAGGAGGCAACAAGTGGGTATTTTGGACAACGTGGAACGCGGATTGGAGAAGATTGTCCGCGGCGCCTTCTCAACCGGATCCCGGTCCCAGGTTCAGCCCGTCGAAATTGCTAGCGCCCTGCGTCGCGAATTGGACAACAAGTCCATCACCCTCGCCGAGGGCAGGACCCTGGCCCCGAATGTCTTCACAGCGCGGCTGTCAGACTCAGACTTCGTCTTGGCCCAGGAATGGGGATCGACGCTTGCTGAAGAGCTATGCGACGTGGTGATCAAACACGTCAATAGCCAGAGCTACACACTTCGAGGTCCCGTCAAAGTCTCATTCACCAGGGATGAAGAGCTCAAGGCTGGGGTCTTCGAGATTGATTCCTCAACCGAGAAACAAGCTGGTCCCAAACGGTCCGCAACCCCCAACGCGCCCAGCCGCCAACCAACCCGGGTGCAACCTGTGCTGGACCTGGACGGTCAGCGCTATTCCCTCAATGCAGGGTCAATCATTCTCGGTCGCTCATCCGAGGCTGACATCCTCGTCGATGACACCGGAGTGTCACGGAAACACCTCGAAATTCGCACACAGGGTGGCACCACCCAGGCAGTGGACCTCGGATCCACCAACGGCAGCTACGTGAACGGTCAACGCGTCCAGGGCCAGATCGACCTCACTGACGGGTCGATCATCACCATGGGCCGCACCCGCATGACCTTTCGACTCATCTCGCTACCGAACGGCGGCCGCTAGGAATGAGTGACCTGAGCGAACTGACTCTCACCGTGCTGCGGTATGGCTTCCTGATCCTGATCTGGATCCTGGTAATTAGTGTAGTGAGCGCCCTGCGCCGAGACCTGGTGGTCGGTAGCAAAAACCGGCTGGGGACCCCTTCTGCCCGTCAAGCGCGAAAGCACCCCGAACTCGTCGAGGAGGCACCAGCGCGCGTTACCGCACGCACCCTCGTGGTCACCGAAGGGCCTCTGAAGGGCACCACACTGGATCTCGCGTCCAGCCCCATCCTGCTGGGCCGGGCCCAGGAAGCAACCCTCGTGCTTGAGGACGATTACGCCTCTGGCCGACACGCGCGTCTCTTTCCCCAGGGAAGCCGCTGGTTCATTGAGGACCTGGGGTCCACCAACGGCACGTTCCTTGCAGGCAGTCAGCTGACCCGCGCGTTGCCGGTTGATCTGGGTGTTCCCGTCCGGATCGGTAAGACGGTCATCGAATTGAGGTCATAGCGTTGGCCTACATCATGCGTTTCGCGGCCCGTTCAGACGTAGGGATGGTCCGCGTCAAGAATGATGATTCTGCCTACGTGGGTCGCTATCTGGCCGTTGTCGCCGACGGTATGGGCGGCCACGCGGGTGGGAACGTTGCTTCCGCCTCGACAGTGCTGGATCTGGTTCATCTGGACCGGAAAGATTACGACGACGGTGATGCCGCCAACCAGCTAGCCGATGAGATTCAGACCGCAAACACCCTGCTGTCCGAACTGGTGAACGCCAACCCACAGCTGGTAGGGATGGGCACCACCGTTACTGCCCTCCTATTGAATGGAAATAGACTCGAATTCGCGCACATTGGCGACTCCCGGGCCTACCGGCTCAAGAACGACGTCTTTGAGCAGATCAGCGTCGATCACACGTTCGTGCAACGGCTCATTGATGAAGGCCGGTTGAAGCCAGAAGAAGCCGATGTCCACCCGCACAAAAACGTGCTGATGCGGGTCCTCGGCGACGTCGACGCCAGCCCTGAACTCGATCTTGATTCCTTCGAAGTCGCCGCTGGAGAACGCTGGCTCCTCTGCTCCGATGGACTGAACGCCGTCCTCGGCGATGAGCTTATCGAGCGCATCGTGCGTGAAACCCCAGACCTACGGGCCACCGTCGACACCCTCGTCGATCTGACACTGGCCGGTGGGTCCCCGGACAACGTGACCATTGCGGTCGTCGAAATAGCCGAGGCGACCCCCGAGGACCTACGGACGGCCGCCCTGACAACCCTGCCGCCTGCCAAAGAGGCGGCCGGCGAAAAAGGCGACGACAAGCCAACCGGCGATCAGCTGCCGGGGAGCGCTATCCGCGCCGACGTTATCCGACAGGACCTTTCTTCCCGACCGCATATGCTGGTCGGCTCTGCGGCGCTAGCAACCGAGACCGGTCAAATCCCGATCGTTACGCAACGGACCACCGAACGCCGGGCCGCGATGATGCTTACCCATAAAGCTGCACTCGATGCCGAGTTGTACGACAACGACGCCGACGCCGAGGAACCTGCCAGTGCCCGGAAACGATGGTTGATCCCCGCGTTTCTGGGGCTGATGGCACTCATTCTCGTTGCGGTGCTGTGGTTCGGATACGCCTGGACCCAGACTCGCTACTACGTCGCCGAGTACGAGGACAACGTGGCAATCTTCAACGGTGTCTCCCAGACGATCGGGCCGGTGACACTAAGTCACCTCGATCAAACCACTGACATTCCGGTATCCAACCTTCCCGAATACCAGCGCGCCCGGGTAGAAAGTTCGCTACCTGCCACCGACCTTGAACATGCCCAGCGTATTGTCGAGGATCTGCGCGGCGACCTGCGTGCCGTCGCCTGCCCGCCAGGGAATGAGACCCCGTCGCCGTCCCCATCGCCGTCCGCCTCACCCTCGGGTTCCGCCGACCCCGCAGCAGAACCAACCAGCAGCCCCAGTCCCGAGAGCAGCGCCCAAGCCGCCCCCGGTGATGCCCAGGGTTGCCGAGACGAGTCATCATGAGCGACGTCCTTACCGTTTCAAAGTCACGCCGTAACGTGGAAGCGCTGCTACTCGTGATCGCCCTCGGGGTGGCAATCAGCGCCAACCTTATTGTCGGCCTCGATAAAGAAAACCCGCTGGACTCCGCCTTCTGGACCCAGAGCGGCATCCTCGCGGCACTGGCCCTCGCCTTTCACATTGTTCTGCGATTCAGGGCTAAATATGCCGATCCGGTAATACTTCCGATCGTGATTGCCTTGAACGGCATCGGTCTGGCCATGATCTACCGGATTGACCTTGCCAATGACACCACCGTCGCTGAGAGCCAGTTTTTATGGACTTCAGTCGCCATGGCCGCATCTATCGCCGTGTTATTGGTGTTCAAAGACCACCGGATGCTTCGGCGCTTCACCTACATTTCGTTGATCGCGAGTGCGGTCCTTCTGCTGCTGCCCCTGTCACCGCTCGGACTTGAAATCAATGGTGCGCGGATCTGGATCAACGTTGGGTTTGGAACCTTCCAACCCGGAGAGATCGCCAAGATTACGCTCGCCATCTTCTTCGCTGGGTATCTTTCCACCAACCGTGACCTGATTCTTCTGGCAGGGAAAAAGGTGGGGCCGCTGCAGCTTCCCCGCTTCAAAGACCTCGCCCCCATGGTGGTGGCCTGGCTGGTCAGCATCGGGGTCCTGATCTTCCAGCGTGATCTCGGCTCCTCCGTCCTGTTCTTCGGCCTGTTCATGGTCATGATTTACGTTGCCACCAGTCGAATCAGCTGGGTCCTGATCGGCCTGCTGATGATTGCAGCCGGCGGGTTCGCTGCAATCCAGTTGTTCAGCCACGTCTCGCTGCGCATTGATAGCTGGATCAATGCGTTTGATCCAGACGTATTCAACCGCCAGGCGGGGAGTAGCTTCCAGGTTGTCCAAGGTCTGTTTGGGCTCGCCAACGGTGGACTCTTTGGGACAGGTCTCGGTGAGGGCCGTCCCGATCTGGTGATCTATGCCAACAGCGACATGATCATCGCCGCACTTGGCGAGGAGCTCGGACTGATCGGCCTTTTCGGCATCATCATGCTCTTCGTGCTGCTGGTATCTCGAGGCATCCGCACGGCTCTGGGCACCCGGGACGGATTCGGCAAGCTCCTGGCCTGTGGTTTGTCCTTCACGATCGCTCTTCAGTGCTTCGTTGTCATGGGTGGAGTCACCCGGCTTATCCCACTTACCGGTCTGACGACACCGTTCATGTCGGCTGGTGGATCATCGCTGCTTGCAAACTGGATTATCGTCGCGATCCTTCTACTCATTTCCGAGTCCGCGCGCCGCCCAGCTGTCACAGGGCCCATGAAGGATTCCTTTCCTGACCGACAGGACTTCCGCACCGGGAACTTGACTAGCGGATCGAAGGAGGTCAGCGCGTGAACCAGGCAATACGAAGCTCATGGCTGGTAGCCCTCGCCATGTTCACCTTGGTTCTGGGGGCTCTGACGTTCGTCCAGTTCTTCGAGGCTGAGGCCTTGGCGGACAACGACTGGAACAACCGGTCACTCCTCCAGGATTTTGGAAAGAATCGTGGATCCATCCTTGTGGACGGGCGGGCGATAGCGGAGTCGGTCCCCTCCGATGACGAGTTCAACTATCAGCGGGTCTACAACGAACCGAACCTTTACGCCCACCTGACCGGGTTCTACTCTCTGGCCAACGGTGCCACCCAGTTGGAAAGCGTGATGGCCGATGAGCTTTCCGGCGCAAGTGACGACTTGTTCTATGACCGTATTGTTCAGTTGTTCTCCGGTGCCCAGGTTAAGGGCGCGTCGGTCGAGTTGACTATCGATCCAGAGATCCAGCAGCTCGCCTGGGATTTGATTCCCGACGGTCAGCAAGGGTCGATCGTTGTCATGGAACCCGGCACCGGCAACGTCCTTGCCATGGTCTCCAAGCCGTCCTACGACCCGAACCTGCTTGCAGGCCATGACACGGGTGTGGTGATGGAAAACCTCGAGGAACTCTCGTCGGTTCCCGGACTGTCGCCGTATTTCAACCCAGCCACGCAGTCACTGGTTGCGCCAGGTTCGGTCTTCAAGCTTGTGGTAGCAGCCGCGGCACTTGAGTCAGGCGACTTTGACGCAGATTCAGAAATACCCAACCCGGCGGTCCTCGACCTGCCCGGCACGGACGCTGGTCTTCCCAACTTCATCAACGGAGGCTGCGCTGCCCGGGCAACTGCTGACCTGGAATTCGCGCTTGAGCAATCCTGTAATACGCCGTTCGCGCAGATTGCCTGGGAATTGGGCGAAGAAACAGTCCTGGAGCAGGCGCAGGACTTCGGCTTCGGGGAGAAGTTCTTCGTCCCGGTTGAGGTTGCCGCAAGCCAGTTCCCTGCAGAGCTCAGCCAGCCAGCACTCGCCCAGTCAGCAATCGGCCAGTTCGATGTGAGGGTCACTCCGCTGCAAATGGCCATGGTGAACGCCGCCATTGCCAATGACGGGGTCCTCATGAAGCCCAATCTGGTGAAGGCCCTGCGCGCCCCCGATCTTGAGCGGATCAGCGCATCCGAACCCGAAGTACTGAGGGAATCAATGAGCGCTGACTCCGCGAACCAGCTCACCGACTGGATGGTCAACGTCGTCAACAACGGCACGGCGCGGGCAGCGGCTATTCCAGGGGTGGAAGTGGCGGGTAAAACCGGCACGGCCGAGGTTTCAGGCCAGGGCGACAACGCCTGGTTCACTGGTTTCGCACCAGCGGACGACCCGCAGGTGGTGGTATCGATCGTGATGCAGAACGTCGACATAGCGACGGGTGCACAACTAACAAGTCCAAGCGCTAGGCAATTGATAGAGGCGGTGTTGAATAAGTGAGACCTACATCAGGTATCACCTTAGGCGGACGGTTTAAGCTCACCGACCGGATTGCCATTGGCGGAATGGGCGAGGTCTGGAAGGCAATGGACCAGGTCCTGGGCCGGGAAGTTGCCATCAAGATCCTCAAAGAGGAATACACGGGTGACCCTAATTTCCTGGACCGTTTCCGCGCTGAGGCTCGACACACTGCGCTACTGAACCACGATGGCATTGCCAATGTCTTCGACTACGGCGAGGAAGGCGGCTCGGCCTATCTGGTCATGGAGTTGGTCCCCGGCCAGCCCTTGTCCACCATCATCGAACGCGAACAGGTCCTCTCACCGGACCGGGCGCTGTCCATCGTTGGCCAGACTGCCACGGCGCTGTCGGTGGCACACCGTCAGGGTTTGGTTCACCGCGACGTAAAGCCCGGCAACCTGCTGATCCTCCCTGACGGTCGGGTCAAAATCACCGACTTCGGTATCGCCCGTCTCGCTGATCAGGTTCCACTGACCGCCACCGGACAGGTCATGGGCACCGCCCAATACCTTGCCCCTGAACAGGCCACAGGCCAGGCTGCCACCGGCTCCAGCGACATCTATGCCCTGGGCGTGATTGGTTACGAGCTACTCGCTGGCCGCCGTCCGTTCTCCGGGGAATCCCAGATCGCTATTGCACTGGCCCAGGTCAATGACGCCCCACCGCCACTCCCCGAAACCATCCCTACCCCGGTCCGCGCGCTCATAGCCTCGATGCTCGCCAAGGACCCGGCCGATCGCCCCGCCGATGCCGAGTTGCTGGCACAGGCGGTAGCCGCCATCCGCAGGAATGACATCCGTGCTGCTGAAGCCGCGGTCCCAGGCATGCTCCTATTCGGCAACAGCACCGGACCGATCACCGCACCAGTCCCGGCTCCGGAAACTTCGGCTACGACGGTAGTGCCGACGTCGACGTCGTCGATGCCGATGGTCGGCGCCGCTGCTGCGGGGAACGACGACGTTGCAGCGTCCCGCGAATGGCACGAAGAGGAGATCGACCGGGGCGAGCCGG